>NZ_VUAZ01000129.1 GCF_009296165.1 Pseudomonas kitaguniensis
CCGGACTACTGGAGATCAGTGGAGATTACTGGAGAATCAAAAATGTGGGAGGGGTCTGCTCCCGATAGCGGCAGGTCAGTCGATGCATAAGTCGACTGGTCCACCGCCATCGGGAGCAAGCCCCCTCCCACATTTGCCGATCAGTGCTTACGGGCTTACTGACGCTTCAGCAAAACCGGCAGTTGCAGCACCAGCTTCTGGTTGTTCAGCGGCGCTCGGATAAACCCGCGCTGCGTGCCGTCCGGGCCGATCAGCGCGAGGTTGCCGCTGTGGTCGACGGTGTAGTTAGGCTTGCTGGTATCCGCCGGAATAAACGGGATGCTCAGCGCATTCGAGACCTTCTGCACATCGCTGACGTTCGCGCCGGTCAGGCCTTGGAATTGCGGGTCGAAGTAGCCCAGGTATTGCTTGAGCTGAGCCGGCGTGTCGCGGTTCGGGTCGACGCTGACCAGGATCACTTGCAACTTATCCACAGCCTCTTTGGGCAACTCGCTCTTGATCTGGCGCAACTGGGCGAGGGTGGTCGGGCAGATGTCCGGGCAGAAGGTGTAGCCGAAGAACAGCAAGCTCCATTTGCCTTTCAATGCGTTGACCAGTACCGGCTGGCCATCCTGATTGGTCATGGTCACGGACGGCAATTGACGGCTTTGCGGCAGCAGTATGATGCCGGCGTCGATCAGCGCGGTCGGGTCGCCCTGGCTTTTGCCATTCAGCACTTTGTAGACGGTGAGGCCCATGATCAACGCGACGATGGCCACCAGAATAAACACGGTTTTTTGAGTTCGAGTCATAGGTTCAACAATAAGTAGTGATCGATGAGCAGGGCGATAAACAGCAGCAACAGATACCAGATTGAGTACTTGAAGGTGTTGATCGCCGCGTGCGGCTGAGCGCCACGGTACAGCACCCAGACCCATTGCAGGAACCGCCCGCCCAATACCAGCGCACACGCAAGCCGTACACGGTGACCAACAGGCCAAACGGGGCAACTATTGGCCATCCGCCTTGCACTGGTACGTAGTACGTATCATGAGTTGGAATGTATTAATTTTACTGATTCAGCCTGCAAGCCGTCGCTAGCCGCCGGTACGAGCTGGTGCGGGCGGTTGCCGCGCAGTCACATCGAACAACGTGTACGCCAAGGTCAAATGCTTCACTTCTTCAGGCATGTCGCGATCGACAATGAAGCGCACCGGCATCTCGATGCGCTGACCTGGCTGCAGCACTTGTTGGGTGAAGCAAAAGCACTCGGTCTTGTGGAAGTACACCGCCGCTTCGGCCGGGGAAATGCTCGGCACCGCCTGCGCCGTCATGGCCTTATCGGTGGGGTTGTAGGCCACGAACAGCATCTCGGTGACCGCGCCGGGGTTGACCACCACCTCATCAGCTTTGGAGTGGAACTCCCAGACCATGCCAACGGCATTGGTCGACATAAATTGCACGCGCACCTGGCGTGTGGCGTCCACCACCTGCTGGCCCTCGTACTGCCCGGCAGCAAAACCTTGGATGCCGAAGGCTTTGCACATCACGGCGTAGATCGGCAGCAGGGCGAAGCCGACGGCGAACATCGCCACTCCCAGGATCAGCAAGCGCGTCACTAGCCGTTTGATGGGTACGGAGTCAGCCATGACGGTCACCCATTGTTAGCTAATTGCGTAATAACCCGAGTATAGACAGCGCCTGAAACCCCGCAATGTGTGGGGTAAATCAGTTAAATATCGGCGTTGAGGCCATGTAAATCGGGCTGCGGAATCGTTTCTGCGGCGATCTATCGCAATTCGATATAACGCCCGCGTATAAGCATGAAATAATTATGACAAATGCATCTTGGGTGCTCGTTTAACCGAGCTACCTTATCCTCTCCACTCCCTACGCCTGCACCACTGGAGCCTTCATGAACACCGCCGCATTGCGCGAGCAGATTTCCCGTGCCCATCAACACGAAGCCAGCACGGGCCAGCTTGCGCGGCAACTGGAAAAACAATTGCCACACCTGCATGCGGCCATCTCCCTGGCTGACGGTGATCGCACCCAAGTCATGACCCGCTTTGTGACTGCCTATATCGAACTCGTACCGCAATTGCTCGAAGCTGCGAACGACGTGGCCCGCGAAGCCGGTATCGAGAGCCAGATCAAGCCTGTACTTCAAATCGCCGAGCATTTCTTCCTGCAACCGCCAGCGATATTGGCCGGCCATAAAGGCCTCGACGGCCTGCTGGACGAGGCTTACCTGGCCCATCGTTTGGTAGAAGAGGTTAATGACCTGTATATCAAGCATTTCGGCCAGCCGTTGATTCCGGCGGACACCACTGTGGCCAACTTGATTGCCCACCAATTGATCGGCGAGCAGTTTGCCAATCAGCTGGATGAAGCCGTGCACTTGGCGGTGGACGAGATGCTCAACGATGACAGCTTCGCGCTGGAGTCGGTCGAAGCCTATCGCGAGCAGTTGAAGAGCCCGCAAACCGAAGCGGCATGGAAGCGCTGGCCATGCCTGTCGCGGCAGTTGGGGGTTGAGCTGGCGCTGGATCAGCCAGCTTAAATCGCAAACCCAACACAAAAAAACAGGGGAGGAGCACAGCTCCTCCCCTGTTTTTATGCGTGTGTTGTCAGCGAATGGACGGTGCCGAACCAATCCCCACGGTCGTGCGCACACGCCCTTCCAGGCGACGCTTCAAGCCTCGCGCCTCAATCACCAGCTTCGAGCCCTTGGCCGAATTCGCCCGGCCCCATTCCTCCAGCAACTCCAGGCAGGAATGGTCGATGTAACTCAAGTTGTTCAGCGGCACATGCACCGTGGTGCCCGCCGGCACCGTCGACAATACTTGAGTCAGCGCCGGCACTTTCAGAAAGGTCGCCGCGCCCGTCAAGCGCAGCTCCATTTCGCCCTCTTGAGGCAGGTCGATCAGGCTGATCTTCAGTCGCGAAGCCTTGAAGGCCAGCTTCACCAGCGTCAGCGCGAAGCCCAACAGCACACCGGTCAGCAAGTCGGTAAACACAATGGCCAGTGCCGTGGCGGCGTAGGTAAACATCGGCATGCGGCCATAGCGGCCCAGCCCTCGAAACGCCTTGATGTCCACCAGCTTGATGCCGGTGTACACCAGCACACCCGCCAGGCTCGCCACCGGGATGCTTTGCAACACGCTCGACAGCAACAGCACGAAGCCCAGCAGCCACAGGCCATGGAACATCGCCGACAGTCGCGTGGTGGCACCGGCCTGCACGTTGGCCGAGCTGCGCACGATCACGCCGGTCATCGGCAGCGCACCCACCAGGCCGCAGAGCATGTTGCCCACGCCTTGGGCAGACAATTCCTTATCGAAGTCGGAGCGCTGACCGCTGTGCATACGGTCGACCGCCGCCGCCGACAGCAGCGTCTCGGCGCTGGCAATAAACGCCACGGCGAACGCGGCGATCAGCAGTTGCGGGTCCGCCAGGTTCAACAGGTCACTGGGGCGCAGCCAATCGATGGCATCGGCGAGGTTTTCCGGGACTTCCACGCGCTTGACCTGCAACGCCAGCACCAGGCTGGTAATCGTCGCCAAACCCACGCCCAACAAGGCGCCGGGCACGAAACGCAATTTTTGCGGGCGCAATTTATCCCACAGGTACATCACCAGCATCGTCGACAACCCGAGCAAACCCGCTTGCCAGCCAATGCCACCGCCGAGGCTCGGAATCGCTTCGGCCAGCGCGGCCGGGAAGCCCGCCAGGTTATCCAGCCCCGACGGTTTGGGCGCGCCGTCGAGCATTACATGCACCTGCGACAGCACAATCAACACGCCGATCCCCGCCAGCATGCCGTACACCACCGCCGGCGCGGTGACACGGAACCAGCAGCCCAGGCGCAAACGCCCCGCCACCAGTTGCAGGAACCCCGCCAGCAATAAGATTGGGCCAAGCATCATCATGCCGTGCTGGCGCACCAGCTCGAACACCAACACCGCCAAACCGGCGGCCGGGCCACTGACTTGCAGCGGCGAACCGGCCAGCCAGCCCACCACCAAACCGCCGATGATGCCGGTGATCAAACCCTTGGCCGGCGGCATACCGGAGGCAATGGCGATGCCCATGCACAGGGGCAGGGCGACCAGAAACACAACCACGGAGGCGAGCAGCTCCCGTGGCAGTACAGCTTTCAATTGAGCAGCACGCATGATGACTCTCCCGAGGCATTCGCCGGGCGCGGCAAAGCCTGGCTGCATCCATGGCAGCCGCCGCTTTACCCGGCAGGGAAGTGTGTTAGAAGCGCGCTTTAGGCGTCGCGGAAGGAATCGGCCCGTCGCCGCTTAGAGATCGGAACGCCGATTGATCCGCATCGTAAGCACGGATTTCGCTGGTTTCGATGTTGTAGATCCAACCGTGGATAAACAATTGGCCATTGGCCATGCGCGAAGCCACAGAAGGGTGGGTGCGCAAATGTTGCAGCTGGGCGATGACGTTTTCTTCGGTCAGCACCTTCATGCTCTCGCCTTCGTTGGCGCAGTCGCAGTTGTCCTCGACCATCGACTTGGCGACCTCGGCATGCCGCAGCCAGGCCCTTACCGTCGGCATCTTCTCAAGGCTGGCAGGGTTGAGTACCGCGCGCATGGCGCCGCAATCGGAGTGCCCGCAAACGATGATGTGCTGTACGCCCAAGGCGAGCACCGCGTACTCGATGGCCGTTGAAACACCGCCGTTCATCTGGCCATAAGGCGGCACCACGTTGCCCACGTTACGCGTCACGAACAGGTCGCCCGGGGAGCTTTGGGTGATCAGCTCGGGCACGATGCGCGAGTCGGCGCAGGTGATGAACATCGCCCGTGGGCTCTGGGCCGTGGCGAGTTTCTTGAAAAGCTCTTCCTGCTGGGGGAAGACGTCGTGATGAAAATGCAAAAAGCCGTCAACGATGTGCTTTAACGCTGCATCGGCGGATTCCGCCACCTGAGGGGCTGAAGCCGACGCAGCCAACGGCTGTTTATCCTTGTCACTCATGATTCATCCTCTTGATTAATGCAGGGGGGAGTGTTCAAAAAAGTTCGACGCCCGGCTAGTGGATTAGTTGTAAAACTTCCCACATTCAGGCGCCGACTCATCAGTCACTCGCAGAACAAGGTAACCGCCGAAACTTAACTCAAACTGAATGAACCGCTCTAGAATGGGCGTTTCAGTAATATCAAAACGCGACTATTCCTACACGGACGCTGCGTTCCTCGCCGCCAGTCTACAACAAAGCCAATTGCCTGCCCGGTGGGCAAAACGCCGCGCAATCCAGGTTAAAGCCTTCCCGCCGATTGAGCCCAAGGCGCTTGATTGCCTTGCTGAAGCGCTGCGCCAACAAATCCGCAAAAGGCCCCTCGCCACGCATGCGCACGCCGAAACGGCTGTCGTACACCTCACCACCGCGCACCTGGCGCACCAGGCTCATCACATGCGCCGCGCGCTGCGGGTAATGCGCTGCCAGCCACTCCTCAAACAGCGGCGCCACCTCCAACGGCAGGCGCAGCATCATGTACGCCGCACTTTGCGCACCGGCGGCGTGCGCTTCGGTCAGCAGGCTTTCCAGCTCACTGTCGTTGATCATCGGGATCATCGGCGAACACAGCACGCCCACCGGAATACCGGCCTCGCGCATTACCCGAATCGCCCGCAACCGCGCCTTGGGCGCCGCCGCGCGCGGCTCCAGGATGCGCTTGAGTTCATCATCCAGGCTGGTGAGGCTGATCATCACGCCCACCAGACGCTGGCGCGCCAACTCGGTGAGTAAATCAAGGTCGCGCAATATCAGCGAGCCCTTGGTGATGATGGTCACCGGGTGCCGGTAGCGCAGCAGCACTTCGAGGGTTTGCCGGGTGATCGTGTATTCGCGCTCGATGGGCTGGTAGGGGTCGGTATTGGCGCCAAGATTAATCGGTGCGCACACATAACCCGGCTTCGACAGTTGCTGTTCCAGCACCTCGGCCGCGTTGGTCTTGGCGATCAGTTTGGTCTCGAAATCCAGCCCCGGCGACATATCCCAATAGGCATGGCTGGGCCGCGCATAGCAGTAGATGCAGCCATGCTCGCAGCCGCGATAGGGGTTGATCGACCGATCAAACGGCAAATCCGGCGAGGTGTTGCGGGTGATGATGGTCTTGGCCGTTTCGATACGCACTTCAGTGCCTTGGGTCGGCGGCACTTCCTGATACCAGCCGTCGTCTTCGGCCACGCTGACGGTGGGCGCAAAACGGTTGTGCAGATTAGTCGCGGTGCCCCGGCCGCGGGGCGGCAGCGGAGTAGACATGAAAACGCCTCGATACTGTTTTTATAAACAGTATCGAGGCGCGAGGTGTCTGACCAGTGCCGTTTGGCGGTCAGTGCAGGCTCAGTGCTTTTGCGTCACTTGGCCAAGGTCATCACCCGAGGTGGTGCGCATATCACTCTTGCGCAGATCCGCCACGTCACTGGCTTTCACCGGCGCACCTTGATTGCCCCAACTGCCGCGAATGAAACTGACCACATCCGCCACTTCCTGGTCCGACAGCCGCCACGCAAAGGCCGGCATGGTGAAGGTTGACGGCGCGGTGTGGGTGGCCGGCAAGGTGCCGCCGTTCAACACAATGTTGATCAGCGAGGTCGCATCCGCCGTCTGCAACACCGGGTTGCCCGCCAGCGCCGGGAACACCCGCGTATAGCCGTGGCCGTCGGTGCGGTGGCACGCCGCGCAGTTGTCGATATACACCGACGCGCCGGGCTTGCTGTCATCGCCCTTCCACAAGGCCTCGGCGACCTGCTTGTCGTACTGGTGCGGCGTGTCTTTGGGATCAACCGCCGGCAGGCTCTTGAGGTAACGCGCGATTGCGGTCAGGTCGTCTTGCGACATGTACTGCATGCTGTGCACCACCACATCGCTCATGCCGCCGAACACCGCGCTGCGGTCGCTGCGACCGGTCTTGAGAAATTGCACCAGTTGCTCTTCGCTCCAACTGCCAAGGCCGTCTTTGTGGTCGCCGCGCAGGCTTTTTGCGATCCAGCCTTCGAGTGGCGCGCTGCCGGACAGGAACGCGTCGCCGTCCGTCGCGCTGAGGGCTTTTTCCTGCATGGTCAGTGCGCGCGGGGTGTGGCAGGCGCCGCAGTGGCCGAGGCCTTCCACCAGGTACGCACCACGGCTGATCACCGGGTCGGCGGCGGCCTGCACCGGCTGCGCTTCCACCGCCGGGGCAAACATCCAACGCCAGGCCGCCAACGGCCAACGCATGCTCAAGGGCCAGGGAATATCACTCGCCTTGTTCTCTTGGGCAACCGGCTCAACGCCTTTCATGAAGTACGCATACAACGCCTGCATGTCGCTGTCGCTGACGCGTGCGTAAGACGGGTAGGGCATCGCCGGGTAAAGCGTACTACCGCTTTTGGCGACGCCATGGCGCACGGCTTTGTCGAAGTCTTCGAAGCTGTAGTCGCCCAGGCCGGTCTTGTCCGGGGTGATGTTGGTGGAATAGATCACGCCAATCGGGGTTTCCATTGGCAGGCCGCCAGCAAACGGTTTGCCGCCCTTGGCGGTGTGGCAGGCCACGCAGTCACCGGCGCGGGCCAGGTATTCGCCCTGCTTGATCACGTCGGTGTCGGCGGCGCTTACCGAGCAACTGCTGAGCAACGCCATGGCAGCGATAACGAGTGTTTTCATGGTCATCGCTCCTTATGCCTGAACCAGTGGGCCGGGGTTTTTCAGGTACTGCTCGCGGATCGCGCGAGCCGACCAATAGGTCAACGCCGCCACCAGGCCCGTAGGGTTGTAACCCAAGCCTTGTGGGAAGGCGGACGCGCCAGGCACAAACACGTTGTGTACATCCCAGCACTGCAGGTAGCGGTTCAACGCGCTGGTTTTCGGGTCGGTGCCCATGATCGCGCCACCGTTGAGGTGGGTGGTCTGGTAGGACGCGGTGTTGAAGTGTTCACCCACCTGCTTGCCGAGCAGGGCGATGGCCTTGGGGTTCATCGCTTCGGCGACCTTGCTCAGCTTGTCGACCATGAAGCGGTTCATCTTGATGTCGTTTTCCTGCCAGTCGAACGTCATCCGCAGCAACGGCATGCCGTAGGCATCACGATAAACCGGGTCCAGATCCAGGTAGTTGCCGCGGTAGGACTGATGCGCACCGTGCGCGTCCATCGACACCTGGTGGGTGTAGTAATCGGCGGTCGCGCGTTTCCAGGCACTGCCCCACGCCGGCGTGCCCGGCGGGTTGGAGGTACCGGCAATCGGCCGGCTGCCCGCCTGGTTGACCCACATCGGCGAACCGCCGACAAAGCCGTGCGGCCCGTGGTCGAAGTTATCCGCATTGAAGTCATCGATAGCCACGCCATTGCCGCCGGCACCGATGAAGTTGTTGGTGTGGGTGTCTTTGTCGAAGAAGGCCTTGATGGTGGCCATGTTCTGGTAGGCGAAGTTCTTGCCCACCACGCCTTCGCCGCTGATCGGGTCGTAAGGCTTGCCAATGCCCGACAGCAGCATGAGGCGCACATTGTTGAACTGGAAAGAACCGAGAATCACCAAGTCAGCCGGCTGCTCGCATTCGCGGCCTTGGGCATCCACGTACGTCACGCCGGTAGCTTTGCTTTTGGTGCTGTCGAGGTTGACCTTGAGCACATGGGAGTTGGGCCGCAGCTCAAAATTCGGCACCTGACGCAGCGCCGGCAAGATGTTCACGTTCGGCGAGGCTTTGGAGTACATGTAGCACACATAACCGCTGCAAAAACCGCAGAAGTTGCACGGGCCCATCTGCGCGCCGTAGGGGTTGGTGTACGGCCCCGAGGTATTTGCCGATGGCAGGTTGTAGGGCTTGTAACCGACTTCGGTAGCGGCTTTCTGAAACAACTGTGCAGAGACGGTGTTTTTCTGCGCTTGCAGCGGAAATGGGTTGGAGCGATCCGGCGCGTACGGGTTGCCGCCACGGCCCTCGCCAACGAGCTGGCCTTTGACGGTCCAGGCCTGGCCGGAGGTGCCGAAGACTTTTTCTGCGTAGTCGAAAAACGGCTCCAGCTCCTCATAGCTCACGCCGAAGTCCTGGATGGTCATGTCTTTGGGAATGAAATTTTTGCCGTAGCGCTCTTCGTAGTGGCTACGCATGCGCAGCTCGATAGGGTCGACGCGAAAATGCACGCCCGACCAGTGCAGGCCTGCGCCGCCTACGCCGTTGCCCGGCAGGAAAGCGCCCAACTGGCGGTTGGGCATGGCGATGTCATTCACACTGTGGCGAATGGTCACCGTCTCTTTGGAAATGTCCTGGAAGAGTTTTTTACGCACGCTGTAGGTCAGTTCGTCGATGACCTGTGGGTAGTTGCCGTCTGGGTAAGTGTCCTGCATCGGGCCGCGCTCCAGCGCTACCACGTTGAGGCCAGCTTCTGTCAGCTCCTTGGCCATGATCGCGCCGGTCCAGCCGAAGCCCACGATCACCGCGTCGACTTTTTTCATGATGGTTGCCACGTTTATGCCCTCTCGCCGCGAATGGAAACAGCCGGAAAGGGGTATTGCTCGTTGCGTTCAACCCAGTCCATGAAATCGGCGCGGGCGCCGGGGAAGCCGATCATGGTCCAGCCGACCATGCCTTTGTTGCCGCCATGAATCGGGTCGCAGAAGAAGCCTTCCTTGGTGTTTTGCAGCAGCAAGTTGAAAAACATCTTCGGTGGCACCGCCGCAAAATGCGCGCTCACTTCGCTGCCGCCAGCTTCCAGACGCCGCAGCATGTCTTCCTGGGTAGCGCTGTCTTGCGCAGCAAAAGCTTTACCGTTGAACGCTTTCGACCATAAGTCCGTGGCGGCAATGCCCAGTCGATAAATCTCTTTGGGCACCAGTTTGCTCTGCCAGCCCATCTCCGGCGGCGCATCGGCGTTGAACGGGCCTTGCATGAACCACAGGGCACCGCTGGCGTACGGCGTGTTCATCTGGCGGTCGATGTATTCCGGCGCGCCCGCTTCCAGGGCGCCAGGGCCTTGGGCGTCAGCCGGGATCAAACGGGCAACGGCGGCATTGATAAACGCCCACTCTTCGGCGGTGAAGTAGCTCGGCTCGTAGGCGTTGTCGCTGACGGCTGGCTTGGCGGTGGCAGCTTGGGCCGGGGCTGGCGTGGCCATCATCAGCGAGCCGCCAAGGCCGGTGCTGGCAACCGTGACCACCGGGATCAAGGTCAAGGATTTGCGCAAAAAGTCGCGCCGGGGGTTGTCTTGATCTTGATCAGACATGGGTGCACCTCATCATGTGGTCACGGGTTTATCAGCCGCTTCTGGGAGCAGCGTGAAGGCTTGCCTGGAAATGGGATCCAAAGGGATAGAACACACCGGCAATCAATAGTTACAAATGATAGCAGGCTAAGGATTTGAAGAATCGATTCAGTCGCAAAAACACCGACGCCAGGTTATTCACGATTCTTTGACGAGCCCCTCACGCGCCGTTGACCGGCGGTAGGCGAAGCTGTCGCCTATCAACCACTTCCCTATTCGGTCACAACGCGCATGTTCTCGATTCGATTGCTGCCTGCCCTCGGCGTGGCACTCATGACGCTGTTCACCACCGCTGCCACACACGCCGATGACGCCGGCTCACTGCGCTCCCCTGAATGGGCCCAGCCGGTGGGCAACCAGTTCAACCTGCACCAGATGACGCCCACGCTGTATCGAAGCGCGCTGCCCAACAGCAGCGCGGTGCCGGTATTGGAAAACCTGAAGATCGCGACGGTGATTAACTTTTTGCCCGAATCGGACAGCGACTGGCTGAAATCCTCGGACATAAAACAGGTGCAGCTGATTTATCGCACCAATCACGTCGACGATTCCGACGTGCTCGCGGCGCTCAGAGCCATCCAGGACGCACAAGCCAATGGCGCGGTGTTGATGCACTGCAAGCACGGCTCCGACCGCACCGGGCTGATCGCCGCCATGTACCGCGTGGTGGTTCAAGGCTGGAGCAAGGAAGACGCGTTGAACGAGATGACCCTGGGCGGCTTTGGCAGCAGCAATGGCTTCAAGGACGGCGTTCGCTACATGATGAAAGCCGATACCGACAAGCTACGCACGGCCTTGGCGAATGGCGATTGCAGCACCAGCGCGTTCGCGCTGTGCTCGATGAACAGTTGGCTCAACACGGCGAGCAGCCGCCGCGTTGAGCCAAAGCAAGACACTGAAGTGGTACTTACACCCTGAACGGTGTCAGTCTTTTTTCAGCTTGGGGTTGGGAAAAAACTGCACGGCTTGCACTTTTGGGTCCGGCGCTTTCAACGCCGAGGTATTGACCCGCGTGCCCAATTCCTTGGGCACCGACAAACCCTGATCATTCAGCGTGTCGGTATACCCGCAGGCCACGCATTCGCGGTGCGGCACGCTGTCCTCCGTCCACATTTTCAGCTTGTCCGGCTCGCTGCACGCCGGGCAAACCGCCCCGGCGATAAATTGCTTTTTGCTGATCACAGGCCCTTCGCTCATGCTGCCGCGTCCTCACTGAGGCCGCTGTGGCGCAAGAGTGCGTCAATCGACGGCGCACGGCCGCGGAAGTCGACGAACAACACCATCGGCGCCTGGGAGCCGCCGCGCGCCAGGATCGCCTCACGGAATGCGCGACCGGTTTCGGCGTTCAGCACGCCGTCTTCTTCAAACTTCGAGAAGGCATCCGCCGACAGCACTTCGGCCCACTTGTAGCTGTAGTAGCCCGCCGCATAACCGCCCGCGAAGATGTGCGCGAAGCTGTTGGGGAAACGGTTGTAGGCCGGTGGGCGCATCACCGAGACTTCATTGCGCACGCCTTCAAGCACCTGCGCCACGCTGCGGCCATCGCCGTGGGTAGCGTGCAGTTCAAAGTCGAACAGCGAGAATTCCAACTGGCGCACCATCATCAGGCCGGACTGGAAGTTCTTCGCCGCGAGCATTTTTTGCAGCAGGTCTTGCGGCAGCGGCTCGCCGGTTTCGTAGTGGCCGGAGATCAACGCCAGGCCTTCCGGCTCCCAGCACCAGTTCTCCATGAACTGGCTCGGCAGTTCCACCGCATCCCACGCCACGCCGTTGATACCGGAAACACCGGCGTGGTCAACGCGGGTCAGCAGGTGGTGCAGGCCGTGGCCGAATTCGTGGAACAGCGTGGTCACTTCATCGTGGGTCAGCAGCGCAGGCTTGCCACTGTCGGCCGGGGTGAAGTTACACACCAGGTTCGCCACCGGGCTTTGCAGCACGCCGTCGACGGTGCGGCGACGGTCGCGGGCGCCATCCATCCAGGCACCGCCACGCTTGTTGGCGCGGGCGTAAAGGTCGAAGAAGAAGCGGCCGACATGCTGGCCGTTTTCCTTGATTTCAAACAGGCGAACATCCGGGTGCCAGGTGTCGAAGCCTTTTTGCTCGGCGATTTCGATGCCGTACAGGCGCTGCACGATGGCGAACAGCCCGCCCAGCACTTTGTCGATCGGGAAGTAGGCGCGCAGGGCTTCCTGAGACACGCTGTAACGTTGTTCACGCAGCTTTTCGCCGTAGAAACCGCTGTCCCAGCTTTGCAGGTCGGCGCAGCCTTGTTCGGCGGCGTAAGCCTTGAGCTGTTGCAGGTCTTGAGCGGCAAACGGCTTGCTGCGCTTGGCCAGGTCGCGCAGGAAGCTCAACACCTGGTCACTCGACTCGGCCATTTTAGTGGCCAGGCTCAGCTCGGAGAACGAGGCGTAGCCCAAGAGTTTGGCCAGCTCCTGACGCAGGTCGAGGATTTGCTCCATCACCGGGCCGTTATCGTTTTGGCCGGCATTCGGGCCTTGGTCCGACGCACGCGTGCAGTAGGCCGCGTAGAGTTCTTCACGCAGGGCACGGTCTTGGGCGTAGGTCATCACCGCGAAGTAGCTCGGGAATTCCAGCGTGATCAGCCAACCGTCGAGGCCTTTGGCCTGGGCGGCGGCAGCCATCTGCGCCTTGGCCGAATCGGTCAGGCCGGCGAGGGTGGTTTCATCGGTGACGTGTTTGGTCCAGGCTTGGGTGGCGTCGAGCAATTGGTTGGAAAATTTGCTGCCCAACTCCGAAAGCTTGCTTTGCACTTCGGCGTAGCGTTTTTGCTGCTCAGGCGGCAAATCGATACCCGACAGGCGGAAATCGCGCAACGAATGTTCCAAGATGGTTTTTTGCGCCACGTCAAAACCCGCAGCTTCCGGGCTGTTGGCCAAGGCTTCGAAGGCCTGGAACAGCGCACGGTTCTGGCCCATCTCGGTGGAGTAGGCGCTCAACGCAGGCAAGCAGCTTTCGTACGCTTCACGCAGCTCCGCGCTGTTACACACGGCGTTCAGGTGACTGACCGGGCTCCAGGCGGCGCCGAGGCGGTCATTGAGCTCGTCCATGGCGAGGATCAGCCCGGCCCAGGTCGGGTTTTTACCCTGGCTTTGCAGGATGCCTTCGATGGCGACGCGGTTGTCGGCCAAAATCTGTTCGATGGCCGGTTGCACGTGCTCGGCACGGATCGCCGAGAACGGCGGCAGGTCGTAGGACTGCAGAAGCGGGTTGTTCGCGCTCACGGTGGGCACCTTGGCTGAAGAAACATGTAAGAACAAAGATGGGGCCATCTTAATTACAATCAATGCCCACCGCAGCTATCAACAACAGAGAGAGAAGCTATCGTGACCCTTCGCACTTATCAAAACCACACGCCAGCCTTGGGCGCCGGGGCTTTTGTCGATATTTCGGCGGTGGTGATCGGCGATGTCGAAATCGGCACCGACAGCTCGGTGTGGCCGTTGACCGTGATTCGGGGCGACATGCACCGCATCCGCATCGGTGCGCGCACCAGCGTGCAAGACGGCTGCGTGCTGCACATCACCCACGCCGGGCCATTCAACCCGGATGGCTTTCCGTTGCTGATCGGCGATGACGTGACCATCGCGCACAAGGTGATGCTGCACGGCTGCCGCGTCGGCAATCGCATTTTGATCGGCATGGGCAGCATCGTGATGGACGGCGTCGTGGTCGAAGACGACGTGATCATTGGCGCGGGCAGCCTGGTGCCGCCGGGCAAGACACTCGAAAGCGGCTTTTTGTACGTTGGCAGCCCGGTTAAACAAATCCGCGCACTCACTGACAAAGAACGCGCGTTTTTCACCTACAGCGCCGCGAACTACGTGAAGCTCAAAGACCTGCACCTGGCTGAGGGGTTCGACCAATGAGCTTGCCCTATCAAACCGTGCTGTTTGACCTGGACGGCACGCTGACCGACCCGCGTGAAGGCATCACCCGTTCGATCCAGTACGCCCTCGGCAAGCTCGGCATTGACGAACCGGACCTGACCAAGCTGGAACACTTCATCGGCCCGCCGTTGCTGCAAGCGTTCATGCAGTTTTACGGCTTCGACGAGGCCAAGGCGTGGCAGGCGGTGAATTTCTACCGTGAGCGTTTCAAGGTCACCGGGCTGTATGAAAACCACGTGTTCGAGGGCGTGATGCCGTTGCTCGAAGCGCTCAACGGCCAAGGCCGTCAGTTGTACGTGGCCACCTCCAAGCCGTGGGTGTTTGCCCGCGAGATCGCCCGGCATTTCGATTTTGCCAAGCACTTCAAGGTGATCTACGGCAGCGAACTGGACGGCACACACACCAACAAAGTCGAGTTGCTTGCACACTTGATCAGCGAGGAGGGCCTGGACCCGGCCACCACGTTGATGATTGGTGACCGCAAGCACGACCTGATCGGCGCGCACAGCAACGGGCTGGCTTCGGCAGCGGTCGGGTATGGGTTTGGCAGCTTTGAAGAGCTGAGCGCCGAGGCACCGACCTGGCACTTTGAGACGCTGGATGAGATGCATCAGGCGTTTTTGCAGCGCGGCTGATGCCGCTATCGCAAGGCAAGCCAGCGCCCACATTTTGATCTGTGTGCACCGATTCAATGTGGGAGCTGGCTTGCCTGCGATAAGGCCCTAACGGCTAGCACCCTCCAACTGCCTCAACGCCGCCTTACGCTGCTCCACCGGCAACCCACCCAGCTTCTCCACCGCCGCAAAGAACCTCACCCAATCGCCACCTTCCTGCCGAAACAACGCGGCAAACGCCGGCACCCATTGGTCATACAGCCCGAACGGCAGCAACCGCGCATTGTTCATCGGCTGGTTAACCCACACGTCATAACGCTTGTCGCCGCCCCATTGGCTATCGCGCACCTGGCGGTACTCACTGCGCAACCGCTCAAACTCTGCGGCTTTGGCTCGCCGCATCGCATCAACCGCCAACGGCTGCGCGTACAACCTTTCAAGGCGTTTACGCGTGTCGAGTACCAGCCGGATGAATTGATCACGCTGCTGCAACGCGGCATTGCTGATCGGCGCCAGGCCTCGCGCCGCACGCCATTGGCGGGTGCCTTCCTGCTCGACAAAATTGGCATACGACTCGTTGAACTCGGTGTCGTCCTTCACGTAAAAACGCTGGTGCGCCAGCTCATGAAAGATCAGCGTGGCCAAGCGCTCATCGCCCCAGCTCATCATCGAACTCATGATCGGGTCGTTGAACCAACCCAGCGTGGAATAAGCCTCGACGCCGCCAATCGAGACGTCCATACCGCGTTGCTGCAACAACGCCGCTTCGCCGCGCGCTGCGCCCTGGTTGTAATAACCGCGATAAGCCACGCAGCCGGCAATCGGGAAGCAATGGGTGTCGGGCGACAGGGAAAATTCCTGCGTGGCAAACACATTCCAGACCACGTAAGGCCGGCCAATGTCTGCGTATAACCGGTAACTCTGGTTATCCGGCAAGTGCAGGTGCTGGCTGGCGAACGTGCGCGCCTTCTGCGCTTGCACCAAGTGCTCACGCAGCGCCTGTGGGCGAGAAGGGTCAGCAATAACCTCGGAAACCGGCTCCCGCGCCCGCAACAATTGCCACTGGCCACCGGCCAACTGGCTGTAGTAACTGACGCTGGAACAGCCGCTGAGCAGCAGCACCATCAACCCTGGAAGAAAACGCCTGACCATGCCCCGACCACTCTTGGGTTATTTGCTCGCCAGACTAGCCTGCCAGCGGGGAGTTTTTCCATTGCACGGCATGTTTATACTCATACGGAGCCTGCCGCCCTCGGCGCCGGGTTCAATTCTTTCCAACCGTTGAGTGCCCATCATGCGCCAGCTCGTGCTTCCCATCACCGCCGCGTTTCTCAGCGCCTGTGCGTTGACCCCGATACCGCCGGTCGATCCACACCAGGCTTGGGTCGATTTCACCACACCGACGCCGGGCGCCAAACTGGTGATGGCCCAGCGCCTGGACGGCAAGAACCTCGACGATGGGCGTTTTTTTCAGGTGCCGCCCGGCAGCCACGAGTTGATGGTGCGCTTTGATTTCGAGGTCAACACGGGTGGGGGCTTGGGCGGGCTGGACCAGACGCGCGACCAAACCTGCTTTATCACCCTGCACTACGACAATTTCCAGGCCGGCCAGCGCTATGTGCTGGAAGGGCGCTCGCTGGCCTTCACGCCGAACATTCGGCTGTATGACTCAGCACGTCAGTTGCTGGCGCAAGAGCGCAGCGTCAACTGCCTGTGATCAGTCGCTGTTTTTCTGATAAATGATGCGCTTGGTGCCGTTTTCGCAAGAACCAACAATCATCGCGCTGTCATGGTTCTTGGCTTCTTCGGCAGTAATGATTTCCAGGGTGTAAGACGGGATCGCCTTGGCCTGGATATTCACTTCAATCTCTTTCCTGAGCTCTTCACAATCTTTTGGAGCGGCCACGGCCGAAGTGGCCAATACACCGCAGATGATCGCCAAGGCAAAACGTTTCATTTTTGAAGCTCCCTGAATGCATTGCGCACGGGTGTGCGTCTAAGGCTGCATAGGCTATAGGACCACATCCGGGAAACACGAGTTCTGATTTAACGCAGAACTAAATGCAGAAGGGGGCTTGCTCCCGATTGCGGCAGGCCAGCCACTGCTTGGCTGCCTGGTACACCGCTATCGGGAGCAAGCCCCCTCCCACTTTGGACCTGCTGTGTTTCTCAGAGCGCGTTAGCTAACCAGCGTGGCATCCAGGCTGATTTTAGCATTCAGCAGCTTGGACACCGGGCAGCCTTCTTTGGCCTTTTTGCTCAGTTCATCGAACTGCGCCTGGCTCGCGCCCGGGATCTTGGCCTTAAGGATCAAATGCACCGCGGTGATGGCAAAACCGCCGTCAACCTGGTCAAGCGTCACTTCAGCGTGTGTGTCGATGCTGTCAGCCTTGAGGCCGGCGTCGCCCAGGATCATCGAGAACGCCATCGAGAAACAACCCGCGTGGGCCGCGCCAATCAGCTCTTCAGGGTTGGTGCCTTTGCCGCCTTCAAAACGTGCCTTGAAGCCGTAAGGCGCGTCGCGCAGTACGCCGGTTTCGGTGGAAATCGAACCCAGACCTGTCTTCAGATCACCTTCCCAATGCGCGGATGCTTTTTTAACGATACTCATAGCTTTCTCCTCGAACGGTGGTTTTGCTTCAGTAAGGGTTCTGAGGATAGAAGCGCTGGCAAAGTTCATCTTGTCGGAGAAACCTAGCAATTCAGTAGGAAATTTCCCAAGTTGCTATTGAATCTCGGGTATATGCCCTCATTTCATAAAGCATGCACATGAAGCGGCAGGTTTTGGTTCGACTTAAAAGCCTGCGCCCCCATTGGAGAAGCAGGCTTATGAAATCGCTGTCCGACGTGAAGTACTCGACCCTCGACCTGGTGCCCGTGCGGGCCAACGGCAGTCCGGCAGAGTCACTGCACAATTCCCTCGACCTCGCCCAGCACGTCGAAAAGATGGGCTACAACCGTTTCTGGGTCGCCGAACACCACAACATGGACGGCATCGCCAGCTCGGCCACCTCGGTGTTGCTGGGCTACCTGGCCGGCGGCACCTCGACTATCCGCGTCGGCTCCGGTGGCGTGATGTTGCCCAACCATGCGCCCTTGGTGATCGCTGAACAATTCGGCACGCTGGAAAGCTTGTACCCCGGCCGTATCGACTTGGGCCTGGGCCGCGCGCCCGGTTCTGATCAGATGACCGCCCGCGCCCTGCGCCGTGAGCGCTCGGGCAGCGCGGATGACTTCCCGGACGACGTGGCTGAGCTGATGACCTACCTGGGGCCGCGCACGCCAGACCAACGGGTGATCGCTGTGCCAGGCACCGGCACCAACGTGCCGGTGTGGCTGCTGGGCTCAAGCCTGTTCAGCGCGCAATTGGCCGGTGAACGCGGTTTGCCCTACGCCTTCGCCTCGCATTTCGCACCCCGCATGATGCATGAGGCGGTTCGCGTGTACCGCAACCACTTCAAGCCTTCAGCCGTGCTCGACAAACCCTACGTGATGCTCGGTGTTCCGCTGGTAGCCGCCGACACCGACGAGCAGGCCGAGTACTTGGCCACCTCGGTGTACCAGCGCATTCTCGCGTTGATGCGCGGGCAAAGCCTGGTACAGCGCCCACCGGTGAAAAGCATGGACGGCCTGTGGTTGCCGCATGAAAAAGAAGCGGTCGGCAGTTTCCTCGGACTGGCCATGGTGGGCAGCCCGGCAAAAATCCGCGCGAAGCTGGAAGTGTTGGTCGAGCAAACCGGCGCCGATGAGCTGATCTTTACCTGCGACCTGTACGAACACGCCGATCGGATTCATTCCTACGAGCTGCTCGCGCAAGTGATGAAGGGCTAAACCTCAGGCTAAAAAAAACCGACGCACTCGCGTCGGTTTTTCATGTCTGCAACACGGGATTAACCGCGCTTGTAGACGATTTCCTTGGTGCCACCTTCGCAGCTGCCAATAACTTTGGCATCGGCGCCTGCAGTGCCTTTGTCCACAGCATCCAGCGAATAGTGCTGAACGCCTTTGGCATCAAGCTTTGCCGCGAGTTCGCTTTTCAGCTCTTCGCATGGCTTGCCCGCCGCCAGGGCTGTACCGGCAATGCTCAACAGACCGACTGCTAACAGAAACTTCTTCATCCGTTACTTCCTTACGCTGATCGAATAGAACGCGCCGACGCTAGCGCATCGGCCCCCCAACGTTGTAGCGCAGGTTATGGCAATCGGCCAGTCAGCAAGTTCAACTCGCAGGATCAACTGCTGGCAATTCGGAACCCTACCTTCAGCGTGACCTGATAATGCGCGACCTTGCCGTTCTCGATATGCCCACGGGTTTCAGTCACTTCAAACCATTCCAGGTGCTTGAGGCTTTTGTTGGCTTCAGCCACGGCATTGTTGATGGCGTCTTCGATGCTGGTGGTGGACGAGCCTACCAGCTCGACTTTCTTGTAGGTGTGATGATCAGACATGGCATTTCTCCTGAGGTCTTGAGTGAGCGTAGCAGTCGATGTTCGTAATGCTTCTGGCGACATTTCCTACGCAAAAGTTCAGATTTACTGCACTTTCTGAAATCACCGCAGTCGGTATCTACACCTGCCACTCAATCATTTCAGGAGAGTCCAAATGGCCAACACTTCTTTACGCAAAGCGTCGCTGGAAAGCATGGAAGCCGAGATTTCGAGCCTGCTCAAATCCCTCGAAAGCCTCAAGGACGATGCATCCGACGAGTCGCGCAAAACCTTGAAGGCCCTGAAAAGCAATGCCGAGAACGCACTCAAGCATTCTCGCCACCTGATCAGCGATGCCTACGAAGAAAGCAAAGTCAAAATCCGCGAAACCAGTGTTGCAACCCGTGATTACGCACAAGAGCACCCATGGACCACCGCCGGCGTTGCCGTTGGCGCGCTGGGTCTGGTGGCTGCTTACCTGCTGTTCAAACGCGGTGACTGATTGACGGGCTACACCGGCTGGCGCAAAAGCTCTGCCTTGAGCCACTGCGCCAGTTGACCCGCGCGCCCGTCTGCGGCGCGCTTGGGTAGCCACAACGCCAGGCGCGCCGGGGTTTCACTGAAACCCCACGGCGCGACCAGGCGACCCGCGCGCAGGTCTTCTGCCACAAGCGGTTCTGGCGCAATGGCCACGCCCAAACCGGCAACCGCCGCCTCCAGTAAATAATACAAATGCTCAAAACCCTGGCCTTGTTTCAACGCGCCGGGTTCGATGCCGTGTTGCCGCGCCCAGACGGGCCAGGCTTGCGGGCGTGAAGTGGTGTGCAGCAACGCTTCGTCACACAAGCCTGAGGCAGGCGCTTGGCGCAGGCGTTCGTAACCGGCGAAACGCGGGCTCAGCACCGGGCCAATGCGTTCGCTGGCCAGCTCAAATACCTGCATATCGGTTGGCCACGGCGGTTCGGCGAACACCAGCAGGGCGTCCAGACCCGGGCGGCGTGGGTCGAGGTCGCCTTCACCCGCCGACAGGTGCAAGCGCAAATCGGGCAGGTCGGCATTCAGGCGGCCCAGGCGCGGGATAAACCAGCGCGCGAGCAAACTGCCCGAGCACCCCAACACGAACGGCGCGTCGGCACTGCTTTGCGTGAGTTCTGCGCACACATCCCTCAAGCGCTCGAACGCCTCGGCACTCGCATCGCGCAGCCGCACGCCTGCATCTGTGAGTTTAAGGCCGCGCCCGTCCTTGACGAACAGGCTCAGGCCCAAGTGCTCTTCCAGCACCTTCAGTTGGCGGCTGACCGCGCCGTGCGTCACGTGCAATTGCTCGGCAGCCTGGCTGACGCTGTTAAGGCGCGCAGTCGCTTCGAACGCGCGCAGGGCGTTAAGTGGTGGAAGGTCTCGGCTCATCTGTGAGTTTTCCTGACAGGTTGCGGCGATCTTATCGGTTTTCAGCGCAGCGCGTCAGGGGTAGAGTGGCCTTCATTGCCTCTACTCACGTTTTCCCTGGAGCGTCCCATGACTCAGTCCCAGACCGACCTTCGCAACGGCCCCGACGCCAACGGCCTGTTTGGCGGGTTCGGCGGCCGCTACGTCGCTGAAACCTTGATGCCGTTGATCCTTGAATTGGCCCGCGAATACGAAGCGGCCAAGATTGATCCGGCCTTCAATGAAGAATTGGCCTACTTCCAACGCGACTATGTCGGGCGTCCAAGCCCGCTGTACTTCGCCGAACGCCTGACCGAATTCTGCGGCGGCGCCAAGATTTACCTTAAGCGCGAAGAGCTCAACCACACCGGCGCGCACAAGATCAATAACTGCATCGGCCAGATTTTGCTGGCGCGGCGCATGGGCAAAAAACGCATCATCGCCGAAACCGGCGCCGGCATGCACGGTGTGGCCACGGCCACCGTCGCCGCGCGGTTTGGCCTCGATTGCGTGATCTACATGGGCACCACCGACATTGAGCGCCAACAGGCCAACGTGTTCCGCATGAAGCTGCTGGGCGCAAAAGTGATCCCGGTGATTTCCGGCACTGGCACCCTTAAAGACGCGATGAACGAAGCGCTGCGTGACTGGGTAACCAACGTCGACGACACTTTCTACCTGATCGGTACCGTGGCCGGCCCACACCCGTACCCGGCCATGGTTCGCGACTTCCAGGCGGTGATCGGCAAAGAAACGCGCACCCAAATGCAAACCCAGGAAGGCCGTCTGCCCGACAGCCTGGTGGCGTGCATCGGCGGCGGCTCGAACGCCATGGGCTTGTTCCACCCGTTTTTGGATGACAGCGGCGTCGAGATCATCGGCGTTGAAGCCGCAGGTTTTGGCATCGAAACCGGCAAACACGCCGCCAGCCTCAACGGCGGCGTACCCGGCGTACTGCACGGCAACCGCACGTTCCTGTTGCAGGACGACGACGGCCAGATCATCGACGCGCACTCGATTTCCGCTGGCCTCGACTACCCTGGCATCGGCCCGGAACACGCCTGGTTGCATGACATCGGCCGCGTTCAGTACACCTCGGTGACCGACGACGAAGCGTTGGACGCGTTCCACAAATGCTGCCGACTCGAAGGGATTATCCCGGCGCTGGAAACCGCGCACGCGCTGGCCGAAGTGTTCAAGCGTGCACCGAACCTGCCGAAGGATCACCTGATGGTGGTCAACCTTTCCGGTCGTGGCGACAAAGACATGCAGACCGTGATGCACCATATGCAATCCAGCCAGCAGGAGAAACACTGATGAGCCGCCTGCACACACGCTTTGCGCAGTTGAAAGAACAAAACCGCGCCGCCCTGGTGACCTTCGTCACCGCCGGCGACCCGGGTTATGACACCTCGCTGGCGATCCTCAAAGGCTTGCCGGCCGCCGGTGCCGACGTGATCGAGTTGGGCATGCCCTTCACCGACCCGATGGCCGACGGTGCAGCCATTCAACTGGCGAATATCCGCGCGCTGACCGCCAAACAGAACCTGGCGAAAACCCTGCAAATGGTTCGCGAGTTCCGTAAAGACAACAACGACACGCCGCTGGTATTGATGGGCTACTTCAACCCTATCCATAAATACGGCGTGCCGCAGTTCATCGCTGACGCCAAAGAAGCCGGGGTTGATGGCCTGATCGTGGTCGACATGCCGCCCGAGCATAACGCCGAGCTGTGCGACCCGGCCCAGGCTGCGGGCATCGACTTTATCCGCCTGACCACGCCGACCACCGATGACGCGCGCCTGCCAACCGTACTCAACGGCAGCTCCGGCTTTGTGTATTACGTGTCGGTGGCCGGTGTGACCGGTGCCGGCGCCGCCACCCTGGAACACGTCGAAGAAGCCGTGACTCGCCTGCGTCGGCATACCGACCTGCCGATCAGCATCGGTTTTGGTATCCGCACGCCGGAGCAAGCGGCCGCTATCGCGCGCCTGGCTGACGGGGTAGTCGTGGGTTCTGCGCTGATCGATCACATCGCCAATGCGAAAAATGATCAGCAAGCGATTGATGGTGTATTGAGCCTGTGTGCCGCGCTGTCGGAAGGTGTGCGCAACGCGCGTAAGTAAACGCCATGTAGCGGGAGGTAAAGTTCCTGATACAGAGGAATCAAACCGCCGGATCAGTACCTAAAGTGACAAGACCAAGGGATTTCGAACCTCGTTCGACATCCCTTTTTTGTTCGTGCAGTACTGAGGAAACACCCATGAAAATGCCTAAACGCTTGATCGCTGGTCTTGGCGTACTGATGCTCGGCGCGAGTGCCCTGGCGCAGGCCGCGCCCAACGATCAAGGCGGCCCCGACCGTGGCGGCCCGCAAGGCCAGCACGAACAACGTGGCGACGACCATCGCGGGCCGCAAGACAACCGCCGTGGCGGCCCGCCCCAGGATTTCGGCCCGGTGCGCCAGATCATCCACGACAACCACGGCCAGTTCTCGCGCGGCGCTCCACCGCCGCCGAATGTACGCCTGGTGCGTGGCCAACCCTTGCCACGCGGTTACTACGGCGAACGCCTCGACGGCCGCGCGCTGGCGCGCCTGCCCGCGTACCCGGGCTACGAATGGCGCCGCTCCGGCCCAGACGTGGTGCTGATCGCAGTCGGCACCGGCATCGTCTACGAAATCCTCGACGGCGTGCTCAACTGACACCCAACCCTTCTGTAGCGAGCGGGCTTGCTCGCCACAGAAGGCCCACCCGCCACAGGGCTTAATCGCCCGCTACAACTCTATGCGCTCGACCTTGCCTACCAGCAATACGTACGAAAGCGCGCCCAGCAACGCCAGCACGGCGATGTAGGTGATCGCTGGCGCAAACGAGTCGCCGCTGGCCAGAAAGCCGATCACGATCGGCGTGGTAATCGCCGACAGGTTACCGATAAAGTTGAACACGCCTCCCGTCAGGCCGAGCAACCGCGCGGGCGCCAGGGTCGATACCAGTGACCAGGTAATCGACGCCAGGCCATTGCCGAAAAACGCCACCGCCAGAAACGCAATCACCCAGGCCGTCGAGTCCACGTAATTGGCGCCGATGATCGCGGTGGAAATCAGCAAGCCACTGATGATCGGTAACTTGCGCGCAAAACCCACCGACGCGCCCCGGCGAATCAGCCAGTCAGAGAAAATCCCCGAACACAGCACGCCCACAAACGCCGCCAAAAACGGCAGCGACGCGAGCAGGCCGGACTTGATGAAGTCCATGCCGCGATATTTCACCAGGTAGGTCGGGAACCACGTCAGGAAAAACCACAGCGTGGAGTTCAGGCAGAACTGCCCCAGGTAAATGCCCCACAGCTTGCGCTTGGTCAGTACGATGCCCAGGTCGACCCAACTGAACGGTGCCTTGACCACTTTGGCCTGCATATCCACGAGCCCGCCGCCTTCGCGGATCAGCTCGATTTCAGCCGCGTTGGCGCCTTTGAAATCCTTCGGCTCGCGGTACACTGCGTACCACACCAGCGCCCACAGAATTCCCACGCCGCCGGTGGCGACAAACACCATGTGCCAGCCGAACGTGTGTTGCAGCCACGCCAGCACCGGCGTAAGAAACGCCAGCCCGACAAACTGCCCGGAGGTATAAACGCCAATCGCCGTGGCGCGCTCGCGCTCGGGAAACCAGGTGGTGACCACGCGGCTATTGATCGGGTAGGCCGGCGCTTCGAGCGCGCCGACCGCCATGCGCAGCACGAACAGCGCGATAAAGCTGGCGGCAAAGCCAAGCATGACGGTGGCAATCGACCACAACAACAGGGCCACGGTGTAAAGGATGCGCGGCGGCACCCGATCTACCAGCCAGCCGCCGGGAATTTGCATGGCGGCGTAGGTCCAGCCGAAGGCCGAGAAGATCAGCCCGACGTGCACCGGGTCGATACCCAGCTCGCTGGTCAGCGCTGGCGCTGCAATCGACAGGTTGCTGCGGTCGAGGTAGTTGATCACCACGGTGATAAACAACAGCACCATGATGAAGAAACGCTTTCTGCTGGGCGCGACTAAGGGAGCCTGCCCAGTGAAGGATTCAGGTTGCATGGGTAGCCTCTTCTTATGTTTATTGAGGACGCAGTAAACAACTCTCGGGAGCAACGCGGTCAATGTGGGAGGGGGCTTGCTCCCGATGGCGGAGTGTCAGTCGACTTCTTCGGCGGCTGGTCCACTGCCATCGGGAGCAAGCCCCCTCCCACATGTTGATCCGCATTACTTCAGATAAAAATCACCATTCGGCGAAGCTGCCGTCGGCGTGGCGCCAGATCGGGTTGCGCCAGCGGTGGCCAATGGCCGCGCGCTCGATCACGTATTCCTCGTTGATCTCGATGCCCAGCCCTGGCCCGTTGGGAATCTTCACGAAGCCTTTGTCATAGTCGAACACGCCCGGGTCGCGCACGTAGTCGAGCAGGTCGTTGCTCTCGTTGTAATGGATGCCCAGGCTTTGCTCCTGGATAAACGCGTTGTAACAAACCGCGTCGAGTTGCAGGCAGGCCGCCAAGGCAATCGGCCCGAGCGGGCAGTGCAGGGCCAGGGCCACGTCGTAGGCTTCGGCCATGTTGGCGATTTTGCGGGTTTCGGTGATGCCGCCCGCGTGGGAAGCATCGGGCTGGATGATGTCGACGTAACCTTCGCTGAGCACACGCTTGAAATCCCAGCGCGAGAACAGGCGCTCGCCCAAAGCGATCGGCGTGCTGGTCAGCGGCGCGAGCTCTTTGAGTGCTTCGTAGTTTTCGCTGAGCACCGGCTCTTCGATGAACATCAGCTTGTAGGCGTCCAGTTCCTTCATCAGCACTTTGGCCATGGGCTTGTGCACGCGGCCATGGAAGTCGACGCCGATGCCGACGTTAGGGCCGACGGCATCGCGCACGGCGGCCACGTTGGCCAGCGCCAGGTCGACCTTTTCAAAACTGTCGACAAACTGCAATTCTTCGGTGCCGTTCATTTTTACTGCGGTAAAACCACGGCCCACGGCTTCTTTGGCGGCACGCGCAGTGTCGGCCGGACGGTCGCCGCCGATCCACGAATACACGCGGATTTTGTCGCGCACCTGGCCGCCCAGCAAATCGCTGACGGAAACACCCAGCGCCTTGCCCTTGATGTCCCACAACGCCTGGTCGATACCGGCGAGTGCGCTCATATGCACGGCGCCGCCCCGGTAGAAGCCGCCGCGATAGAGCACGGTCCAGATGTCTTCGATATTGCGTGGGTCTTTGCCGATCAAGTAGTCGGACAGTTCCTCAACCGCAGCGGCCACCGTGTGGGCGCGGCCTTCGACCACGGGCTCGCCCCAGCCGGTCACGCCCTGGTCGGTTTCGACCTTGAGGAAGCACCAGCGCGGCGGAACGATGAAGGTAGTCAGTTTGGTGATTTTCATCTTCTTATCTCTCTTGTCGATGCAGCGCCCAAGGCGCAAAGCTTGCAATCAATGAAGCGCGTTCCAGGCCGCGACGTACGCCTGCGCGCTGCTCGCCACTTGATCCACAGACATGCCCGGTTTGAACAACCCCGAGCCCAGCCCGAAGCCTTTGGCGCCGGCGTCGAAATACACCTGCATGTTGTCTGGTGTAACGCCGCCGACCGGCAGCAACAACGTGCCCGCTG
The DNA here is from genome assembly GCF_009296165.1 of Pseudomonas kitaguniensis. GTDB lineage: Bacteria > Pseudomonadota > Gammaproteobacteria > Pseudomonadales > Pseudomonadaceae > Aquipseudomonas > Aquipseudomonas kitaguniensis. The sequence continues at coordinate 26,248 of NZ_VUAZ01000129.1, forward strand.
GCAATACCGCGAGCCAGGCCTTGATCACTGCCGGGCCCATTTGCTCGGCCGGGAACAGCTTCAATACGTCCGCGCCTTCAGCCAGCGCAGCAAACGCCTCGGTCGGCGTGGCCACGCCTGGCGACAGGTACAGGCCCGCTGCTTTGGCGGCGCGCAACACCTTGGCATCGCTGTGGGGCATAACGATCACCTGGCCACCGGCGGCCTTGACCTGTTCAACCTGCTCTGGCGTCAACACCGTGCCCGCGCCGATCAGGCAATCGGCGGGCAGGCTGTCGCGCAGCGTGCGGATACTGGTGTAAGGCTCGGGTGAATTGAGCGGCACTTCGATCACCCGGAAGCCAGCGGCGTAAAGCACCTGGCCAATCGCACGGGCTTCGTCCGGTCGCACACCGCGCAAAATCGCGATCAAACCGTTGCGTGTGAGTGCTTGCTTGAGCATGTCAGGCCTCCGATACAGGTTGAGTGAGTCCGGCCGCCACGGCCAATTGCCACAAGCCGCGCTCGGTGGCTTCTTGCGCCAGGCTGACGTGGGCGAAGCCGCAGAGGGCGAGGGCGCGTTGGTAGCGCGTGCAGAGGGCGGCGGCGCCGACCAGGATGATCGGCTGGTGTTTGGCGCTGGCCGGCAAGCCCGCGAGTTCGTGGCCGATCAGCAGGCCAGACAAGTAATCGGGTTGTTGCTCAGGCGCAAGCTCAGCCGTCAGCCCCAGCGTGCGCGCGCTGAACAGCGTCGACAGCACGCCACGCTGGCCGTCTGCCGACAGCGCCACCTGCACGCCTCGGTCAAAGGCCTGTGTCTGGAACTGTTCCGAGGTTTTTTGAGTACGCCCCAGGATGCTGTGCTTGCTGAGTATCGCGAACAGTTCACCGGTCATGAAGGTGTCGAAGTGCGTGATGCGACCATCCACCACCTCGACCCATTTGGAATGGCTGCCAGGCAGGCCGATCAAGGCGTCGGTGTTAAGGCTCTGCAACACGCCGAGCACTTGGGTTTCTTCACCGCGCATTACGTTGGGCAAACCGACCTGCTCAATCACGCCAGGCACAATGTGCACCACCACGCCACGCAGGCTGCGGACGGTATGCAGCGCCTGGCCCAAGCTTGCGACATCCACCGGGGTGTTGCGATAGGCCGCTTCGCTCCAGCCCTGAGCGCTGCCGACCATGCCGCAGGCGATCACCGGCAAGCCGGGCTGGGCGTCGAGCCAATCGCCGCAGGCGGCATCGAACGCCAACTCGAAGCCATCGCTGCAGCGCACGCCGGCGATGTCGCGCGGTTCGCTGGGCAGGTGCATGATCCCGAACGCCAGCGAGCGCTGTTCGAGCACCTCGCCAGCCGGGCCGAGTTTATAAGCACGAAGGGAGCTGGTCCCCCAGTCGAGCGCGATCAATTGCGCCTGCATCGCTTCACCTGAAATGAGTGGGTGCTGAAAAAAGCAGATGGGCGAATATAAACCTACGCGCGGATAAATCTCAATATATAAATAACAGTCCCATATATTGGGTTTTGACATGCAAAAATCCCGCGTGCCTGCACACGCTGACGGGGCGCGTATTCAGCCTTGGTTAAAGCGCAGACAGATTCAGCTCGCGCATCGCGCCCATCCAGATCGCGTAATCGGTGTGGTCCTTCAGGTCATCGCCGGTATTGGGGTGCAAGAACACCACCAGCCCTTCGCGGTGCAGCGCCAGCCACGGCAGCACCACGCCGATGTATTCCGGGTCGAACGCCAGTTGGCAGCTCCAGTCCGGGTGCGGGCCTACGGGCCGCTCATGCACGTTGCCCATGCGCAGCGGAAACAGCTTGGCCGCGTCTTCACACAAGGTGCGCGCTAGCTCGATGCTGTGGGCGTCAAAGTAGATATGGGCGTGGTAACCCTTGATTCGTTGCATGGCGAAATCCGTCTGCGATGTGCGCCAAATCCTAGACCGCAATCGACGGTAGGGCCAGCCCGGTCAGCGACTGCACGTTGCTGGCTTGCTCGGCCACCAGCCAGTCGACAAAGCGCTCGACCAACTGCCCGCGACGTTTGCGCTGCGGCTGCACCACGTAATAACCGTAGCGCGAGATCACCGTGTCGCGGATCGGCCGGCACAGCCAGTTCTGTTCGAGCATGCTGTCCACCAGGTGCCGCCAGCCGATGGCCACGCCCTGGCCGGCAATCGCCGCCTGGATCAGCAGGGTGTAATTGTCAAAACGCAGTTGGCCGGGCGTCGGTGCGGTGGTGATGCCCAGCTCGCGAAACACGCCGCTCCAATCGAACCAATGGCTGTTGTTTTCCTGGCGCAGGTGCAGCAACGGGTAGTCGGGCAAACTCTGCACCGTCAGCGGCGTGGCCTGGTCTTTGAGCCATTGCGGGCTGCACACCGGGAACGCTTCCTCATTGAACAGCCACAGGCTGTCGCCCTGTTTGAAACGGCCATCGCCAAACAACACCGCCACGTCAATATCACTGCGCAAGGTGGCGTGGTTGCGCTGGCTGGTGACCAGGCTCACGTCGACGTGAGGGTTGGCCGCGTGAAAACGATGCAGGCGTGGCATCAGCCAATACGCAGCGAAGGCGAAGTCGGTGGCCACCTGCAGCACTTCGTGCTGGTCTTGTTGGGTGATCGCGCTCAAGCCGTGGTTGATGCTTTGCAAGCCGCCCTGCACGTGTTCGAAGAGCAGGCGCCCGCGTCGGTCAGTTCGATGCCACGGTAAATGCGATCAAACAGGCGAATCGCCAGTTGCTCTTCAAGGCGCTTGATCTGCTGGCTGACGGCCGGCTGAGTGCTGCCCAGCTCCATCGCGGCGGCGGTAAAGCTGCGGTGGCGCCCCGCCGCTTCAAATGCGCGGAGCAGGTCGAGCGACACATCACCGAGGGCTTCATACATAAGCTGTGCTTATCCTAGACATTGCTTTTCATGGGCTTTACCCCAATTTCCATGGGCCGCATGCTCATTCGCATAAACACCGCCTATGGAATGCCGAAGACTTATGAAGCGCAAGAACATTCTTTTCATCATGGCCGATCAAATGGCCGCGCCGTTGCTTCCGTTCTACGGTCCTTCGCCTATCAAGTTGCCCAACCTCAGCCGCCTCGCCGCACAAGGCGTGGTGTTCGACGCCGCGTATTGCAACAGCCCATTGTGCGCGCCCTCGCGCTTCACGCTGGTCAGCGGCCAGTTGCCGAGCAAGATCGGCGCCTACGACAATGCGGCCGACTTTCCCGCCGATGTGCCGACCTACGCGCATTACTTGCGCCGCCTCGGCTACCGCACTGCGCTGTCGGGCAAGATGCACTTCTGCGGGCCAGACCAGTTGCACGGCTTTGAGGAGCGCCTGACCAGCGACATTTACCCCGCCGACTATGGCTGGGCGGTGAACTGGGACGAGCCGGATGTACGGCCCACGTGGTACCACAACATGGCGTCGGTGCTGCAAGCCGGCCCGTGCGTGCGTACCAACCAACTGGATTTCGACGAAGAGGTGGTGTTCAAGGCGCAGCAATACCTGTTCGACCATATTCGCGAAGACGGTGACCAGCCGTTCTGCCTGACCGTGTCGATGACTCACCCACACGACCCGTACACGATTCCCAAGCCGTTCTGGGATTTGTACGACGACAGCGACATCCCGTTGCCTGCCACGCCCCCGCAAGCTGACCAAGACCCGCATTCGCAACGCCTGCTCAAGGTCTATGACCTGTGGGACAAGCCGCTGCCGCTGAACAAAATCCGCGATGCACGCCGCGCCTACTTCGGTGCCTGCAGCTATATCGACAGCAACGTCGGCAAGCTGCTGCAAACCCTGGAAGACACCGGCCTGAGTGATGACACCCTGATTATTTTCTCTGGCGACCACGGCGACATGCTTGGCGAGCGCGGGCTCTGGTACAAGATGCACTGGTTTGAAATGGCCGCCCGCGTGCCGCTGCTGGTCAGTGCGCCGGGGCAGTTTGCCGCGGGCCGCGTGAGCAAGGCAGTGTCGACTGCCGACCTGCTGCCGACCCTGGTGGAACTGGCCGGCGGCGAGCTGGACCCGCTTCTGCCGCTGGACGGCCGCTCGCTGGTCCCGCACTTGCTGGGGCAGGGCGGGCACGACGAAGTGTTCGGCGAATACATGGCCGAAGGCACCATCAGCCCGCTGATGATGATCCGTCGTGGCGCCTACAAATTCATCTACAGCGAAGACGACCCTTGTTTACTCTTCGATGTGCACAATGACCCGCACGAGCGGGAGAACCTCAGCCAGTCACCGGAACACCGGCCACTGTTCGAGGCGTTTTTGAGTGAGGCGCGGGCCAAATGGGACATCCCGGCGATCCACCAACAGGTGCTCGCCAGCCAACGCCGCCGTCGTCTGGTGTTTGAAGCACTGACCGAAGGCAAGCTGAAGAGCTGGGACCACCAGCCACTGGTAGACGCCAGTCAGCAATACATGCGCAACCATATCGACCTCGACGACCTGGAGCGCAAGGCACGTTATCCACAACCCTGCCAAGACCAATAATCAGACAAAGGGAAGGCCATGCAAAAGTTGACTGTGATGCTAGCGACGTTGCGCTGACAAGCGCCAATGTGTACGCGGATGCCAGTTGTGAAACGGTGAAGATGGCCGATCCGGGCTGGAGCGACATTGCCGCCACCAATGCCATCACCGGTTTTCTGCTGACGGGCATGGGTTACAAAGCCAAGGTCGACACGCTGGCGGTGCCGATCACGTTTGGTGGGCTCAAGGACGGCAAAGTCGATGTATTCATGGGTAACTGGATGCCGGCGCAGCAGGGGTTTTATGACAAGTTCGTGGCCAACGGCGACGTGGTGCAACTGGCGAAAAACCTCGACGGCACCGAGTTCACCCTCGCCGTGCCGGACTACGTGTGGGACGCCGGCGTGCATGAGTTTGCCGACCTGAACACGTTTGCCGACAAGTTCGACAAAAAGATCTACGGCATCGGCTCCGGCGCGCCCGCGAATATCTCGTTGCAGGAAATCATCAAGAAAAACGACTTTGATCTCGGCCAGTGGAAGCTGGTGGAATCCAGCGAGCAGGCGATGCTCGCCGAAGTGTCGCGGGCAGTGAAGAAGCAGCGCTTCGTGACCTTCCTCGGCTGGACGCCACACCCAATGAACGTGCAGTTGAAAATGCACTACCTCAAGGGCGGCGAGAAATACTTCGGCGACACCGGCAGCGTGTACACCTTGACCCGCAAAGGTTATGCGCAGTCCTGCCCGAACGTAGGAAAGTTGCTGACCAACCTGAGTTTTACCCAAGAGATGGAGAACGCAATCATGGCCGAGGTGGCCAACAACAAGGTCAGCAATGCGCAGGCGGCGAAGGCATGGATCAAGGCCAACCCGGCCGTGCTGGACACGTGGCTGGATGGCGTGAAAACCGTCGATGGCCAGGACGCATTGGCAGCGGTAAAAGCCAAGCTCTAGCACGCTGATCGTTCCCACGCTCGCGTGGGAACGATCATTAGCAGCCTGATATTCTGGCTCAAACCTTTCAACCCGAGTCTGCGATGCCCCGGCCCAACCGCCATACACTCTTCCCCTTCCTCTCCTGGCTCCCGCGCCAAACCCGCGCCAGCGTCGGCCGGGACGCGATAGTCGGCCTCAGTGGCGCGGTGCTCGCGTTACCACAGTCAATTGCCTACGCGCTGATTGCCGGCCTGCCACCGGAGTACGGCCTGTACGCGGCGATTATCCCGGTGCTGATCGCCTGCCTGTGGGGCTCGTCGTGGCACCTTATCTGTGGCCCGACGGCGGCGATTTCCATCGTGCTCTACGCCAGCGTCAGCCCACTCGCCGTGCCGGGTTCGCAGGACTACATCACGCTCATCCTGCTGCTCACCTTCCTCGCTGGGGTTTTCCAGTGGTTGCTCGGCATGCTGCGCTTCGGCGCGCTGGTGAATTTTGTTTCGCATCCGGTGGTGCTTGGTTTCACCCTCGGCGCCGCCGTGGTGATTGCCTTGGGGCAACTGCCTAACCTGTTGGGGCTGGATTTGCCGAGTGAAGCCACGGCGATCAAAAGTGTGCTGGCGCTTGCCGATCACGGCGGCGAATGGGACCGCGCCTCGCTCGCCCTCGGCTTAAGCACATTGTTGGCAGGCGCGCTGCTCAAGTATTGGCTGCCGCGCTGGCCGACGCTGCTGATTGCGCTGGCCTTGGGCAGCCTGGCGGCGTGGCTGTGGCCGGCCATGTTCGGGCATGTGGCGCGGGTGAGCGCGTTTGTCGGCAAGCTGCCGCCGTTCAGCCCATTGCCGCTGGACTTGGACATGCTTCTGCGCCTGCTGCCCAGCGCGGTGGCGGTGGGCATGCTGGGGCTGGTCACCAGCCTGTCGATTGCCCGCTCGTTGTCGGCGCGCTCGCAACAGTTGCTCGATGCGAACCAGGAAGTTCGCGCGCAGGGCTTATCGAATATCGTCGGCGGATTTTTCTCTGGCTACCTGTCAGCCGGTTCCTTTACGCGTTCCGGTCTCAGCTACGAAGCCGGCGCCTGCTCGCCGCTGGCCGGGGTGTTCTCGGCGGTGTGGGTGGCGCTGTTTGCGCTGTTCGGCGCCGCGTTGATCGCGCACATTCCGCTGCCGAGCATGGCCGCCAGTATCTTGCTGATTTGCTGGGGCCTGGTGGACCATCGCAGCATTCGCGCGCTGTGGCGCGTCAGTCGCGCTGAATGTGTGGTGATGGGCCTGACGTGCGCCGCCACCTTGCTGCTGGAACTGCAAACCGCGATCTACGCCGGGGTGTTGGCATCGCTGTTTTTCTACCTCAAACGCACCTCGCAGCCGCGCGTGCAGCAGTGGCGCGACGGTGATGAGGACGTGTTACGCGTCGGCGGCTCGATCTTTTTTGGCGCCAGCCATTACCTGCAAGTACGCCTGCAACGCTTGCACGGCGGGCGGGTAGTGATCGAAGCGCAGCAGATCAACTTTATCGACTATTCCGGGGTCGAGATGCTGCACCAAGAGGCGCGACGGCTAAGGGGTTCAGGCCGTAGCCTGACGTTGCGCCGAGCGCGGCCGCAGGTCGTTGAAGAATTGAGAAAACTCGAAGGGGCCGACAACTGCCCGATCCATTTCGAAGACTAATGTGGGCACAATAATTGTGCCCACAGTTGTAACTGCGTCAGGCCAGTTGGCGGCGCAGTTCAGCCAACACCGGCGCCGAATCCGGGCGTACGCCGCGCCACAGGAAGAACGCTTCCGCCGCCTGCTCAACCAGCATGCCCAGGCCATCCATTGCCACGGATGCACCGTGTTCAGTGGCCCAGCGGCAGAACGCCGTCGGCTCTTTGGCGTACATCATGTCGTAGCAAAAGGTTTTGCCGGGTTCGATCAGGCTGCCGGCAATCGGCGGCACATCGCCTGACAAGCTGGCGGATGTGGCATTGATGATCAGGTCCACCGGCTCACTTAACCAGTCGAAACCGCTGGCGGAAACCGGCCCAAGGTCGTCGAACAGCTCGGCGAGCAACTCAGCCTTTGCCACCGTGCGGTTGGCGATGATCAGCGCGCCAGGCTGCTCCGCCAGCAAGGGCTCCAACGCCCCGCGCACCGCGCCACCGGCGCCCAGCAACAGGATGCGTTTGCCGTGCAGTTGCAACCCGGCGTTCACCGTCAGGTCGCGCACCAGGCCTGCACCGTCGGTGTTATCACCGAGCAGGCTGCTATCGGCCAACTTGCTCAGGGTGTTCACCGCGCCAGCGCGCTGGGCGCGTTCGGTCAGGCTGTTGGCCAGGCGGTAAGCGTCTTCCTTGAACGGCACAGTGACATTGGCGCCACGCCCTTGCTGAAAAAACTCACGCGCGCAGCCGCTGAAATCCTCGAGCGGTGCGAGCAAGGTGCTGTAGTCCAACGGCTCACCGGTCTGTTCGGCGAACATTCGATGAATCAGCGGCGACTTGCTGTGGCCGATGGGGTTGCCGAACACCACATAACGGTCCATCAGACCGCCGCCTTGGGCGTGGCCACGCCAAGCCAGTCGCGGTCTTGCAGGAAGTAATCGGTAAGGCGTGCTTCCTCGCTGCCGGCTTCGGCTTTCCAGTCGTAGCTCCAGCGCACTTGCGGCGGCAGTGACATCAGGATCGACTCGGTGCGCCCGCCCGACTGCAGGCCGAACAAGGTGCCACGGTCGTAAACCAGGTTGAATTCGACGTAGCGGCCACGGCGAAACTCCTGGAATTCACGCTGCTGCTCGGTATAGGCCATGGCCTTGCGCCGCTGCAGAATCGGCAAGTAGGCGTCGATGTAAGCGTCGCCAATGGCGCGAATAAAGGCGAAGCTGGTGTCGAAGCCCCACTCATTCAAATCATCGAAGAACAGCCCGCCGATACCGCGCGGTTCGTTGCGGTGCTTGATATGAAAGTAGGTGTCGCACCAGGCCTTGTAGCGCGCGTATACATCCGCCCCGAACGGCGCACATGCCTGCTCGGCCACGCGATGCCAATGAATGCAGTCCTCTTCATGGCCGTAGTAGGGCGTGAGGTCGAAGCCGCCACCGAACCACCATACGGGTTCTTCGCCTTCTTTTTCGGCGATGAAAAAGCGCACGTTGGCGTGGGACGTCGGGGCATGCGGGTTGTGCGGGTGAATCACCAGCGACACGCCCATGGCTTCAAACCCGCGACCGGCCAGTTCAGGGCGATGCGCACTGGCAGACGGAGGGAGGCCGCTGCCAAACACGTGAGAAAAGTTAACGCCGCCTTTTTCGATGACCGAACCGTTTTCGAGCACACGTGTGCGCCCGCCGCCGCCGGCTGGCCGAGTCCAGGCATCTTCGATAAAACGAGTGTCCGGCTCGAAGGTTTCCAGAGCACTGCAAATGCGCTCTTGCAGATCAAGCAGGTAGGCTTTAACAGCCTCGGTGTGGGTAGTCATGGCGTCACCTTTATCGGGCAAAGCTACGCGAGGCCATTGGGCGTCGGCGGCAAATGGGCGCACAGGATAACACCGCACACACGTGCGCCGCAGTTGACGAAGGTCACGCTTAGGAGTCCGATAGGGTGCTTCGTACAGTCGACTCAAGGAGAAGGTAGATGGCTAAACGTATCCAGTTCAGCGCCCATGGCGGCCCGCAAGTGCTTGAATATGTTGACTACACACCGGCAGAGCCAGGCCCGCAGCAGGTTCGGGTACGTAACCAGGCGATTGGCCTGAATTTCATCGACACCTATTTCCGCAGCGGCCTTTATGCGCCGCCGGCATTGCCATCGGGGTTGGGCGCGGAGGGCGCCGGCGTGGTCGACGCGGTCGGCAGCGACGTCACTCAATTCAGCGTCGGCGACCGTGTGGCCTACGGCAATGGCCCACTGGGGGCCTATAGCGAACTGCACGTGTTGCCCGCCGCCAACCTAGTGCACCTGCCGGACGACATCAGCTTTGAACACGCCGCCGGTGCCATGCTCAAGGGCCTGACCGTGCAATATTTGCTGCGCCAGACCTATGAGCTGAAGGGCGGCGAAACCATTCTGTTCCACGCGGCGGCCGGTGGCGTGGGCTCACTCGCGTGCCAATGGGCCAAAGCCTTGGGCGTGAAGCTGATCGGTACCGTAAGCTCGCCGGAGAAAGCCGCCTTGGCCAAATCCCTCGGCGCCTGGGAGACCATCGACTACAGCAAGGAAAATGTCGCACAGCGCGTACTGGAATTGACCGACGGCAAAAAGGTGCCGGTGGTGTACGACGGCGTCGGCAAAGACACCTGGCTGACCTCGCTGGACTGCGTAGCGCCACGGGGTCTGGTGATAAGTTTTGGTAACGCATCGGGCGCGGTGGATGGCGTGAACCTGGGGATTTTGGCCGCCAAAGGCTCGCTGTATGTCACCCGGCCAACGTTGGCGACTTACGCCAGCAACCCAAAAGATCTGCAGGTAATGGCGGATGACCTGTTCTCGATGATCAAGAGCGGCAAGCTGCGCATTGACATCAACCAACGGTTTTCATTGGCCGAAGCGGCGAAGGCGCATACAGAGTTGTCGGGGCGTCGTACGACCGGGTCGACGATTTTGTTGCCGTAACAGGGTGGGGGCCTCATCGTGAGATTGCGCCTATAGCGGGGCGCTTCCCACATCAAAAGCCGACCCAATCTCCCAAGCAGAATGCATTCAAACTGTGGGAG
>NZ_VUAZ01000013.1 GCF_009296165.1 Pseudomonas kitaguniensis
AAAGCAAAAAAAGCAGATCTACTGTGTATGCAAAACCCGCCCTTGATCTGCTTCAACCACTCTTGATCCAGCCACTCAAACGCTCAGTCACACCCCCTGAGTTCGCGCCACATATGAACCTTGTCGAAATACTCAACCCCCACCCGCACCGCCAACGGCTCCAGGCCGTACTGGATAAACCCGCAGCGCTGATACAAGGCAAAAGCTGCGGCATTGCCCGCGGTGACCGTCAACTGAATCACTTTGAGCCGCGGTTGCTTGCGCGCTTGCGCGACGGCCGCTTCGACCAACTGTCGACCTAAACCGCGCTGCTGATAAACCTGGTTCACGTACATGCCGAACAAGGTCACCTTGTGCCGCGCCTTCTCGCGCGACTCATAGGCCAGGCCGACAATGCCGGCCAATACGTGCCCTTCGAAGGCGCCGAGCAACTGATCAAGCGGGCTGTGCAGGCGCTTTTCCCACCAGCTCAACGGCATGGCCGCACGCTCTGCCACGCTGGAAGTAAACGCTTGCGGGTAGGCGCCGTACGCCTCAAGCATCAAGGCGCGATACGCCTCGGCATCCTGCGGGCCAAGCGCGCGGATTATCATAGGTTGCAGCCCTTGCGAATCAAGCGGAGGGGGTCAGCGATGCGCGATAAAACGGCAGGATCAGGTCGCGTGTCAAGGGTGCCAATTGCAAGCCGCCATCGCCTGCCGGGTCGATCCAGCGCACTTCTTCGATTTCCGCTGCGGGGGTTACGGGCACGTCGATGTGCACCTGGAACAGCTCGGCGTGCACGGTGAAACCCGGCTCGTTGGCGGCCGGGGCCGAGAAGTGGCCCAGGTACAGCGCGTCATCAGGGTTAATGCGCAGGTTCAGCTCTTCGTGCAGCTCGCGGGCCAGCGCCTCGGCGGGTTGTTCACCGGCGTCGATCTTGCCGCCCGGTTGCATGAACGCCTGAGTACCGCGCTTGCGCACGAGCAGGGTTTGGCCGTCGCTGCCAATCAGCAGGGCGGCGGCGATGCGGATAGTAGAGGTCATGAAACGATCACCTGAAGCTCAAAACCGCAAGGATCACACGGCGATGGGCGTACAGCAATCCAGCGGTGGGTCAGCCGCTATGTTCATCGACTCACACACCGCCATCGCGAGCAAGCCCGGCTCCCACAGTGAGCGCGGTGTGCCAGGTGTATTGACTTAGCAGTCCTTGATGAACACGCTGTAGCGCGCGCCTTCCATGCTTTCAAAAGCAATCAATTTATCCACCAGGGGCAGGTTCAACACTTTGCCGGCATTGAGCAGCAACATGCCGTTGTCGGCATTCAAGTTGCGCGCCAGCACCATGCCCTCCTCCAGCTCGCGGGTGCCGAGGACCTTGACGTTGGGGTCGCCCAGGGTCACGTCATTAACGTAGGTGGCGCAGACCTGCACAAAGTCTTCGACCATCTGTGGGTCGTAGAGGCGCCCGGCGTATTTGCGGATGTATAACAGCGCTTCATCGCTGTTCATTTGGCGTTCCAGAATCAGGCCTTTTTGCAGCTCGATAAAATCCACCGCCAGTTTCAACAGCCGCGAACCCGCCGGGATCGCCTCGCCCTTGAGATGGTCGGGAAAACCGCTGCCGTCCCAGCGTTCCTGGTGATGGCGGATCAAACGCGCAGCGTCTTTCATCGGCTCCAGCGTCATCAACAACGATTCGCTTTGCGTGGCATAGGCGCGATAACGCTCACGGTCGCCGCTGTGCAGCATGTCCGAGGGCGAAACCATCATGCTGTCGCTCCAACTCAGCTTGCCGATGTTGTAAAGCGCGGCAGCCATGGTCAGGTCGCGGTTGCTGGCCGAATCCACGCCATGCGCCACGCACCAGGTACGCACCAGTTCGATGATCTGCCGGTTGGTCTGCTTGGCGCGCGGCAGGCGCAGGTTGGCCAACAGCGAGAACACCTCGGTGCCGGTGGCGTAACTGTGTTTGAGTTCTTCATAAGCCAGGTCGAGCATGTCGGCGGTTTGCTGCAACTCACTGGTGCGCGACGCCACACGTTTTTCGAGGGTGGCGTTGAGTTGCCTGAGTTCCTCGTTGTGCTGCTGGATCAGTTGCTCCAGCCGCCTGCGTTCGCGCTCGGAGTGCTGATGAGCGAGGGATTGGCGCAACGCCAGGAGCAATTCTTCGTCGTTCCAGGGTTTGCTGAGGTAGCGGTAGATTTCGCCTTCATTGATGGCTTTGACGATCAGGGTCAGGTCGGTCTCGCCGGTCAGCAGGATGCGCACCGTGTGCGGGAAGTGTTGATGGATATGCGCCAGCAACGAAGCGCCGTCCATGTCCGGCAGGCGCGCGGCACTCATCACCAGGTCAATGGGTTGCCGGGCGAGAATCGCCAGGGCATCAGCGGCGCAGGTGGCGCTGTGCAGTTCAAACGGCTCATGGTGCAGCAGTTGCGTGAGGCTGTGCAGCACCTGCGGGTGGGCATCGATCAACAGCACCACGGCGCGCTCATCGGTGAAAGTGACTGACTCGCCCATAAGCGCCTCGCATCGTCGGTGTGCGTTCCCTACGGTGTGGGTTTGCCTTCCTGGCGATTACTCAACAGTTTAGTTGGTTTTGCCTAAGGTAATGCCCCGCACTGTCAGTGCATAAAAAAGCCGCCCCAACCTCTGGCGCGGCCTCCAAGGTGACACATAAATCGCTCACGCCTCGGTTTTTTTCGGGCTGGAGCCAAACGCAGCGAAACGTTTGTTGAACCCGGCAATCCGGCCCTCAACCTGGGTCTTGCGCTGCTGCCCGGTGTAGATCGGGTGCGAGGCGCTGGACACGTCCAGCGGGATGTAGGGGTAAGTGTTGCCGTCAGTGTGTTGATGCGTGCGATCGCTGTCGGCGGTCGAGCCGATCAAAAAGTACACGTCGGCGGCGGTGTCGTGGAACAGCACGGTGCGGTAGTCGGGATGGATACCAGGTTTCATGAGGCCTCCGGGGCGTCTGGGTGGATTTTTAGTGTTATACAGTAACGCAAAATCATGCACCCAAACGAGAACTGATTGCAACAGCCATGCGCGCGAGTTGGGCGGCGTGATGCGCAAAGGTTGCCCCGGCAAGGACATCGCTCGTAAGCTGGAAATCGCTGCTGAAACCGTGAAGCCCATAAGAAAAAACCTGCACAGCGCGCCAGGGATCAACTCCCGGCCGGCGCTGTTGTTGACCTCTGATCAGGCGCACACGCGCTGATCGGGCCGCGTACCTGATGAGTCCGAACCAAGGAAATCTGCATGAGCCTGTCGTTGCTAAGCCGTTACGCCTTCTTTGCCGTGTGCGTCATTTTCACCCTCGCCAGCCTGCCGTTTATCCAGCATGAATGGCTGTGGCCTTTCACCGTGGTCACCGGCATCCTCAGCCTGATTGGCCTGTTCGACTTGCTGCAAAGCCCGCATGCGGTGCGCCGCAATTACCCGATTTTGGGCAATATCCGCTACTTGGTAGAGGCCATCCGCCCGGAAATCCGCCAGTATTTGCTGGAGTCAGACAGCGACGCCCTGCCCTTCTCGCGCGCGCAGCGTTCGCTGGTCTACTCGCGCGCCAAAAACGAAACCGCCGACAAGCCCTTCGGCACCTTGATCGATGTGTACCAATCGGGTTTCGAATTTATCAGCCACTCCATGCGCCCCGCACCGCTCAGCGACCCCGATGCGTTTCGTGTGATCGTCGGCGGCCCACAGTGCACGCAACCGTATTCGGCGTCGGTGTTCAACATCTCGGCGATGAGCTTCGGCTCGCTGAGTGCCAACGCGATTCGCGCGCTCAACCAGGGCGCCAGGCTCGGCAATTTTGCGCATGACACCGGCGAAGGCAGCATCAGCCCGTACCACCGTGAAAACGGCGGCGACCTGACGTGGGAGTTGGGCAGCGGTTACTTCGGCTGCCGCACCAGCGATGGCCGATTCGACCCGGAACGCTTCGCTGTGCAGGCGCAAGACCCGCAAGTGCGGATGATCGAAATCAAGATGAGCCAAGGTGCCAAGCCCGGCCATGGCGGCATCCTGCCCAAGCACAAAGTCACCCAGGAAATCGCCGAAACGCGCGGCATTTTGATGGGCGAAGACTGCATCTCGCCGTCACGCCACAGCGCGTTTTCCACGCCCATCGAAATGATGCAGTTCATCGCCCAGTTGCGTGAACTGTCCGGCGGCAAACCGGTGGGTTTCAAGTTCTGCCTGGGCCACCCGTGGGAATTTATGGGCATCGCCAAAGCCATGCTCGAAACCGGCATCCTGCCGGACTTTATCGTGGTGGACGGCAAGGAAGGCGGCACCGGCGCCGCGCCCGTGGAGTTCACCGACCATATGGGCGTGCCGCTGCGTGAAGGCTTGCTGTTTGTGCACAACACCCTGGTGGGCCTGAACCTGCGCGACAAGATCAAGCTCGGCGCCAGCGGCAAAATTGTCAGCGCGTTCGACATTGCCAGCGTGTTGGCCATCGGCGCCGACTGGGCCAACTCGGCGCGCGGTTTTATGTTTGCGATTGGCTGCATCCAGTCGCAAAGCTGCCACACCAACAAATGCCCCACTGGCGTCGCCACACAAGACCCGTTGCGCCAGCGCGCGCTGGTAGTGCCGGACAAAGCCCAGCGCGTGTTCAACTTCCACCGCAACACGCTCAAGGCGCTGGCCGAGATGCTCGCCGCCGCGGGCCTGGACCATCCGTCGCAGTTGTCGGCCAAGCACTTGGTGCGGCGCATGTCGGCAACCGAGATCAAGCTGTTTTCGCAGTTGCACGTGTTCCTCAAACCTGGCGAATTGCTCACCGGCGAGGTCAACGGCGAGTTCTATTCGCGCATGTGGCAAATGGCACGCGCGGACAGTTTTGAGCCGCTTGAAATCGCTACTGCCTGAGGACGCCTGCCGTGCTGAAGCACTTTATCAATCCCGACATTATTGCGCGGGTCGTTGGTAAAGACGTACCTCAACCTCTCCAGCCGGCAGGTAGTCAACTTCTGGCCAAGCGCCAGGGTAAGCAGGGTATTCGGCCACACTTGAGCTTCCCGTCAGCCACCAGATCCGCTGCGTGGCGGGCGGCAAGTAAGCCGGATCGGAAACGGTGTGCTCATCCCAGGTTTCATACATCAATGTAGACGGACCATACCCGTTGGGTCTATGGGAGCCGCCGTAACCTAATGAGGGCAGGTACAAATACATGCCGTTGTCGCTGCCATTATAATAAACCGAGCTAAAATAAAAGAAATCATGCCCCACCACTACCACATCGGTGTCTTTGCGATGAGCATTAATATAATCAACTGCCTCCTTCAGTCGAACAACCTGATGGCTTTTACCGTAGCCCATCTCACCTTGCTGGCTATAAATCATTGCCAGCCCAACACCCTCCATCCCCAGCACTGCAACCAACAATAATGCCGCTTTTACAATGCTCTTGCGGCTTAGACTGGCCACCCCTATGGCAAACAGCAACGGAAAGCCGATTGCCGAAAACGCCACGTACCGTTCAATATAAGCAGGCATAAACAAGGACAGGCAAAATAGCGACAACATCGGAACAAACAGGTACAGCGCCAACCCTGTGCAACCCCTGACGTGTGTTCTGTCTTTAACCACAACCCGGCCAACGACTAACAGCATCAACAGCGGCACTAACGCATAAAGCGCCGCCGATGTCTTGGACGGCGAACATAAAGTAAAAAACAACCAAAACGTGTCAGGAATAGTATAAATCGACCCCCTGCCGAGCCACGCCACGCCTCCCACTGCCTTGAGCTTGTCGTAATTTTTCAGCAAATCAAACAAGCTGAATAGCCAGGGCACATAAGCAATCACGATCAGTACGTTACACACCCACCAGGTCATTGCAGTGATGTAGCGTTGCCTGATGCAAGGGTGAACGCGAAGTACAATCAAGTACAGCCAGTGGGCCAAGGCTGCCAACACAGCATAGTAGTGCGTGTACAACGCCGCGACCATAAAAGCGGCATACAATAAACAATATCGGTAACGGTCCGGCTGCTTCAGCCAGCTGATCAGCGCCCACAGTGCCCCCGTTAAAAACATGCCTTCCAGCGCATACATTCGAGCCTCTTGACTCAACCTGATCCACGCAGGAAACAACGCCACGAAAAGCCCGCTGA
This sequence comes from Pseudomonas kitaguniensis, assembly GCF_009296165.1. GTDB lineage: Bacteria > Pseudomonadota > Gammaproteobacteria > Pseudomonadales > Pseudomonadaceae > Aquipseudomonas > Aquipseudomonas kitaguniensis. The sequence continues at coordinate 6,114 of NZ_VUAZ01000013.1, forward strand.
TCATCACAGCTCGACCGTTCATGACACGACGAGCCAGCATCACGCTCAAGACAACTGCCACACTCCCCGCCACAGCACTCAAACTTCTGATAGAGACAGGAGACGTCCCGAACAGTCCCATCCAGTAATGCAGCAGTAAATAGTAGAGGGGTGGGTGGACATCTTTTCCGGTATGAAACCAAATAGCCTCGGGCGATAACAAACTTATCCAGACACTAAAAGCTTCATCATACGAAACATAAGCCCCACTGATGTCGTAAAATCGAACGCCCACCGCTAATACAATGAGGGACAACCACGCGGCAGCCCGTCCCGCGTCGCTGCCCATTTGCCGATTCGCCGTCAAGTGATTGTCTCCCAAACCTTGGTTTCAACGTTGCCTTTGATAACGTCCTTCACTACATACCTCGGCCGATGTTTCGTCTCCATGTAGATACGCCCCACATACTCGCCCAGTATCCCCAACCCAATCAGTTGCACGCCGCCCAGAAACAATATCGCCGTCATCAATGACGGGTACCCCGGCACCGCGTTGCCGAACAGCAACTTGTCCAGCATCAGGTACGCGGCATACACCAACGCGAACAGCGAAATGCACCCGCCGATGTAACTCCACAAGCGCAGCGGCAAGGTGCTGAACGAGGTGATCCCGTCCAGCGCCAGGTTCCATAGTTTCCAGGCGTTGAACTTGCTCTGGCCGGCGGTGCGCGGGGCACGGTCGTATTCGACAATCGCCACGGTGAAGCCGGCCCAGGACAACACACCTTTCATGAATAACTGCTGTTCGGGCAAGGCCTTGATCACGTCCACCACCTTGCGGTCCATCAGCCGGAAGTCGCCGACATTTTCCTCAATGTGCGTGTAGGCGATGCGGTTGAGCAGGTGATAAAACATCGAGGCACTGTGGCGCTTGAGGTAGCTGTCGCTGGCGCGATCGCGGCGCTTGGCGAGCACCACGTCTGCGCCTTTTTGCCATTCAGCCAGCAATTGCGGGATGACATCGACCGGGTCTTGCAGGTCGACGTCCATGGGAATAACCGCATCGCCTTGGGCATACTCCAGCCCGGCAAACAGCGCCGCTTCCTTGCCGAAGTTGCGCGAGAAGTTGATCACCATCACGTCGCTGTCAGCCAAGGCGATGTCGCGGGCGAACTCGGCGGTGCAATCAGTGCTGCCATCGTTGATAAATACGATGTCGACGGTGTGTGCCCGCAGCGCAGGCGCATGCCGAATGGCGTGATAAAACAGGCCGAGCGTCTTCTCCTCGTTAAACAGAGGCACCACCAGTGAGATCTTCATTGCGCGCGCTCCCGAAAAACCACCCACTTGGATAAAAAAAAGCCGCACACCAGCTGATCAGCGAAAACACCACGACCGTGACAATCCCTGGCACCCGCCAGTGGTCCGCCAGCACCCCCACGCCCAGGCTCAAGCCGCCCATGCACAGCATGAACACCAGATAGCGCGGCAACGAGGCCGGCGTGGCAAAGGTATAGAGCGCATTCACATAGAAGGAAAAAGACGCCGCCGTGCAGAAGGCGACGAGATTGCTCGTGGCTTGGCTGAGGTCAAAAGCGCCGCGCAAGACGAAAAACAACTGCCAATGGATCAGCGTATTGGCAACACCAATGACCGTATAACTGGAAAATCCCTTCCACGCGCTGTTCATTGCTTCATCCTGTTGAGGCCAGGCTAAGCAAGCCACGGCGCCTGAGCGGCGTCTACTGTCAGAATTAACAGGGTCACCGCTGGGCGGTTGAGACATTCAGCAATACCCGGCTTTTGCAATTGCTTACAAATACCGCCAACCTGCCACCCTCAGACGTGTTGCCTGCGACACGCCTGCCTTGCGTCTGTTATTACTAAACTATTTGTTCAAGAGCCCGCCGCCATGCTGAACGGACGCGACCCGCGCATCGATTTTTTTCGGGGCCTGGCGTTGATCTTTATTTTCTGGGATCACGTTCCCTACAATCCGCTGGGTCAAATAACCTTGCGCAACATCGGTTTCAGCGATGCGGCTGAAATCTTTGTGTTTCTTGCCGGCTACGCCTCGGTGCTGGCCTACAGCAAGGTCTTGCAGCGTGAAGGGTATTGGATGGCCTGCTTGAAGATTTTGCGACGCACGTGGGTGTTGTACGTGGTGCATATCTTCCTGCTGGCGATGTTGATGGGCATTGTGTTTTTCGCCAACAGCCATGTGGAAACCCGCGACCTGGTTGAAGAGATGGGCCTGACGCACTTCATCACCAACCCGCAGCAAGCCCTGGTGGATGAATTGCTGCTGCGCTTCAAGCCGAACCTGATGGACCCGTTGCCGCTGTATATCGTGCTGTTGGCGGGTTTGCCGTTAGTGCTGCCGTGGCTGTTGCGCAACACCCGGGCGGTGGTCGCGGTGTCGATGGCGGTCTACCTGCTGGCACCTTTGCTGGGCTGGAACCTGGCCGCGATTGCCGACGGTGTGTGGTACTTCAACCCGATCACCTGGCAGTTCCTGTTTATACTCGGCGGCGCGGCAGCAATTCACGCGCAAAAACCCCGCGTACAGGCTGAACGGCCACTGCTGCGCCAGCCGTTGTTGGTGATGGCGGCGGTTTACGTACTGGCCGCCGGCGTGATCACGATCGCCTGGCGTTGGCCACACGTACACGATGCGTTTATGCCGTACGCGCTCAGCGAATGGCTCTACCCGATCAGCAAGACGGATCTGTCGCCTGTGCGCCTGCTGCATTTTCTGGCCCTGGCTTACGTCACCGCCAAACTGTTGCCGGGGCGTGCCTGGACCCAACACTGGCTGGCGCAGCACACCTGCCGAATGGGGCGTTATTCGCTGGAGGTGTTCTGCTTCGGCGTGCTGCTGGCGCCGTTGGCGGACATGGTCAACGCCCTGGCCAACGATGCCTTCGCGGTGCAAATTATTACCGCCTTGATCGGCGCCGCATTGATGGCCGCGCTGGCGGCTTGGCTGGAGTTCAACAAACGCCTGAGCCAGTCGCCCAAAGTGGCTACCGCCTGAATAACCACAAGCCCCGACCTCGGGGCTTTTTGTTGAGCGCCTGAACGTCAGCCACAACCGATACACAGTTACTGCCAGGCAAGCCCCCCTGCGGGCCTAGTCTGAGTGCCCATTTGCACAGAAAAACACACCATGACCGCCATTCCCGCGCCCGCCCTCGACGATAAAGGCCAGCACTACGCACTCATCCGGGACGCTTTGCCCGACTGGCTGAAAACCTTGTCTACGGCACGCATCAGCGCGTTGAAGGCCAGCCGAAAAAATATTCCGGGCTGGTATAAAAGCGCCTCGCCCGAGCAACACCAACGGCTGAAAACCGCAGTGGCCGAACACTGGAAAACCCAACGCCTGGTCGACCAGAAACTGGCCGCAGTGACTGACCTCAAAGCGTTCGCGGAGCCCTTGTTAAAAGCCGCACTGAAACAGCAATACAACCTTGAGGTGGATGTACACAACACCTGTTTGCGCCTGTATGCCCCGGCCAAGGCGCCATGGTGGGTGATAAACCTCAACGCTGGCGTGCACAGCCGTACGGTGTCGTTGCTCGACGCCGCGTTGCACAATTTTGCCCACACCGAGGCGTTCAGCGCCGATTCGCAATTCATCACCCTGCCCGATGCGTTCGGCCATTTCGACGTCTTACCGCTGCACAGCACCGTGACGATCCAACAGTTCATCGCCCTGGTTCGCAGCCTGGACATCGGCGAACAATACCGCCAAGACCTTGAGCTTTACCTGGGGCTTACCGAACCTGTGGTGCACGGCGCACTGCGCGCGCGAGTTACCGGCAACCATCAAGCGGCCCTCAACGTCGCAGCGCAAATGGCGCTGATGAAAGGCGACATCCTGCCTGCAGACCACCGCCTGATCACTGCGCTGATCAGCGAACGCCAGGCACTCACCCTTGACGGCAAGGCCGTGCATTGCCATGCGCTAAGCCTGCTGGACGCCACATTGACCGGGGTTGTGCTGATCGGCGCCGACCTGGAACACAGCCGCCAGGCCGTGCCCGTTATCGTCTACCTGCCCGACGACCCGCAGCACCCGCTCAAGCGCTACGCCTCAACCGTCGCCTTCATGCTGGAGCTGACGCAAAAATTGCGTCAGCCCGACTACCAACAGTTCTTCAGCCGATTTATCGAGCAGCAATACCGGGGGCATTTTTTCGCTCAGTTAGGCTCGCGCCTGAGCCAAGTCAAATGGCATCAACACGTGCCTGGCGACCCACAACCGAGCTGGCGCGAAACAGCGCTCGACAACCCCAACCTGCAATTTGGCGTGAAGCGTGTGGCAACGCCGTTGTGGGAATACCTGTACCAGCAAAAAATCGACAAGACCCTCAACGATGCCCGCGAGCTGGCCATCTCCACCGCCTACGCCGACCGCATGGCGCGCTGGGCCTGGTGGGACAATCTGCAGAAGATCCTCTCGGGCATACTCGACGCAGCATTACTGGTGGTGACCCCGTTCGTGCCTTTTTTGGGCGAATTGATGCTGGCCTATACCGCCTACCAAGTGGCCGACGAGGTGTTCGAAGGCCTGTTCGATTGGGCCGAAGGTTTGGGCATAGAGGCGATTGAACACGTGGTTGCAGTGACAGAAAACGTGCTGCAACTGCTTGCGTTCGGCGCAGCCGGGCAACTCGCCCAGCTCAAGCTGTCGCCCTTCGTCGAGGGCTTGAAACCTGTGACCCGAAGCGACGGCAAACGGCGTTTATGGCAGGCGGACTTGAGCCCCTATGCACAAAAAAACCTGACCTTGGGCGCCGAGTCGCAACCCGACACCCACGGGTTTCATCTGCACGCCGGTAAAAAAATCCTGCGCGTGCAGCACACGCACTACGAAGTCAGCCAGGACGCCGAGACTGGCCGGCACCGAATCGTCCATCCACTCCGCGCCGAGGCCTATCGCCCCGAAGTGCTGCTTAACAGCCACGGCGCCGTTGTACTGGAGGGCGAGGAACCCAGAGCCTGGGACGAGTCACAGTTGTTCCAGCGCCTGAGCCCTGCGACGGCTGCCTGGCCAGACGCGCAGTTGCAACAGTTGCGCGCTATCAGTGGCACCGAACCCGGCGCGCTGCGGCGTATGTACAGCGAAAACCAGGCACCGCCACCGCTGCTGGCCGACACCCTCGATCGTTTCGAACTGAGGCAGCACATCGACACCCTCAGCGAGCCCTTCGCCGACACCGATGAAGCGGTGTATTGGTGTGCCGACATGGTCACGCGGATGCACGGCTGGCCCAGCGACAAAGCCATCGCCGTGTTTGAGGCGGCCGACCTCAGTGGCGAGTCGATCCGACATGGCGCGCTACAGGCGCCGTCGGATAAAACCTTGGCCATCTGCCGTGACGACTTACTGGCAGGCCGGCTGGCGCAGCGGGTGGTGGGTTTTCTGGACGAGACCGAACTCGCCGCCCTGCTCGGCGAACCCTTGCCCGCCACCGCCTGCGCGCGTGCGCAAGCACTGCGCGAACACCTGAGCGTTTATGTAGCCTCGCGCAAGGACGAAATCTTCGAGCACCTGTACAGCTTCAAACGCCAGTCAAACAGCGCCCACGGGTTGCTGCTGCAACAGCAATTTCCCGCCCTGCCCGACCGCCTGGCCCAAGCAATACTGGCCCAGGCCCGCCCCGCTGAAGTACACCTTATGAGCGAAGAACAGCGCCTGCCATTGCGCCTCAAGCACCAGGCCAGGGAGTTGCAATTTGAAGCGCTCGCCACCCACGCCTATGAAGGTTTTTACCAGGGCGACGCGCCTACACCCGACACCGAACGGCTGCTGCTCAATGCCCTGAGAATTCACAGTGACGCCTTCGGCAACCTGCGCCTGAGCATCCGCGAGCAACTGCCCAGCGGGCAATTACGTTGCCGCGTGGGGCCGGACGACGCGACCACCGATACGCTGCTGATACGCACCGCGCCAGGACGCTACGCGCTCCACGGGGCAGCGGTCGATACCACTTGGGATTTGTATGAAGGCGTACTGCAAGCCGTGCCCCGTGACACCTTGGGCTTCGCGCCGGGCGACGGCGAAGCGTTGCGCCAGTGGCTGCAGCAAACCCTGCAACCGCCCGCCCAACGCCGTACCGCGCTGGCCGAGGGGCCGACCCTCGCAGTTGCCTCCCAAGATACCCAGCAACTGCTGCAAAAACCGCTGTTCAGCGCGCTGCGTCAAAGGCTGGGTTTAGACACCATTGAGGACCGGCTCAAGGCCCTGTACCCGACGCTGACCGAGGAAGACGTGACAGCCTATGCCCAGGCCCTGAACTCGACCGATGGGCAACGCCAGTTGCGCGAGCTCGAAACCCGCAAAAAAAGCCTGCTTGACGGTCTGAAAAACTGGCAGCAACTTCACGCCGCCGGTAGCCAGCAACGTCGGCCGGCACTCTCGGAACAGCTGTTCAGGCAGCGGGTGGCCAAGGTGATACAGGAAGGCTGGGAGCAATCGGCCAAGGGTTACGAAACGAACTTCGGAGCCCGGCAGTTGGGCAGCGAGCTGGACCTGCGCGGAGAAACCATCTACGGCTTTTTACAGAACTTCCCCACACTCGACACCCGCTTGCACCACGTTACCAGCCTGAACCTGGCGGGCACCGATTTCACCGTTGCCGACGGCGCGTTCCTGCATAACTTTCCCAACCTGCGCAGCCTGGACATCACCGGCAAACGCCTGACTGCGCTGCCGCAAGCCATCACCGGCATGCCTCGTCTGACGCAACTGGGGCTGGCGCAAAACCCGATCCGCTGGACCCCACAGAGCGTTGAGCAGTTCAAACACTTGCAGCATCTGCGGGTGCTGATCCTCTCGCACAACGAACATTTGGTGGTACCGCCAGACATCAGCCGCATGCCTGAACTGCACATACTGATGCTCAATAACACCCAGCTCAACCAGTGGCCCACGGGTCTGTTCGAACTGCCCCGTTCGCCAAACTTCAACTTGAACCTGCTGAACACCGCCATTACCCAAGTGCCCATCGTCGAGCCAGGTTCCGCGTCGGCGGAGCTGGTGGCACGCACGCGCCTGGACCGCAACAAACTTGAGCACGCTGCCGAGGACCGGCTGGTCAGCTACCGCCGCGCCGCTGGCCTGGACCCTTATCGCACCTACCCCCCGCGAGGCGAACTGGACAGTCAATACTGGCTCGGCCACCTGCCGGCCGAGCCACGCCAGGCGTGGCAGGAAGTCTGGGACAACCTGGAGCGGGAACACGGCTCCCAGGGCTTTTTCGAGGTCATCAGAAGCCAGCAACAACCGGAGTCCCTGGTCGTGCAGGACACGGCCGACCTGTTGCGCTATCAGCAGAACCTGACGCAATTGCGCATTAACGTGCTGCGACTGCTGAGGGCCGCCGACTGTGACGAGCCCACCCGCACCGCACTTTTCAACCTCGCCGCCACGCCCACCCACTGCGCCGATGCGGGCGCCCATTTGTTCAACGCCATGGGCATCGAAACCATGAAGCTGGAGGCATTGCGCGAGCCCACTCCGCAAGCCCGGGTTAACGCGCTGGTGCGGCTGGCCAAACAAAAGGCCCGGCTGGACAAGCTCAACCACATTGTCAATCGGGATATTCAGGCGCGCCTCAACACGCCCACGCGCAATGAGGATGGCAGTGAAGGCCCCGCACTGCGGCTGACCACCGACATCGTCAACGGTGTATCGGGCACCCTGGATGAGGTCGAGGTGTACAGCGCCTACCAGACGGGCCTGAAGGCGCGCCTGGATCTGCCCTGGCTGGCGGACCACATGCTGTACCGCGAGACCGGCAATGTTCAAGCCAGGCAACTGGTGATTGCCTACAACAAAGTGATCGAGGATGAGCAGGGCGACGGGCTGGTGGAGCAAATGCTTGAGCAGTATTTTTGGAGCGACTATTTGCGCGACACGCACCCCGACGAGTACCAAAAAATCAGCTGCCAACATTCACAGGCGAGTGAAAATATCGACGGCTTGCGCCTGGCTCAAAGCGCCTGGGCCGCCGATGAGCAATTGCCTGAGGAACACAAGAACCTGACCACCAGCGCCCAACTCAGGAAAAACCTGACAGACCTGGCAGACACGTTAAACGTGGCCCATGAGCAAGTCTTGACCGACGAGCCCATGAGTGAGGAGCTGTACCTGAGCCTGTTTCTCAAGAGCTTCTACGATGAAAAAGAACTGGGCCGGCACCTGACCCGTTTGGCCATGATCAGCGCGGGGCTTTAACCGGCCGTGACGGGCTTGCGAGGTGTGGTGGTTATGTATTCCTGCCCTGCTCACGAGGGTCTTTAGTGTGGGGTTCACCCCCTCACGACAGGAAACCTAGCTGATGCGTTCACCCCTCACGCCCTCCTCCCAAGACCTGCTGCGACAGTTATCCACCTGCACCGCCAGCATCACGCACCTGCTGGATGCCCAGCCGGTATTTGCCACCGTCATCGCCGCCGAACTGCGTCAGGCATTGGCAACGCTGGTGCCCGAAACCCCACCCAACCCCGATGCGGTTTACCTCAACGAGTATGTCTACGACACACCCACAACACAGGCCGGCGACAGCGCCGTGCGGTCTGCGCACCTCACCCGCACACGCAACCTGACCCAAGTGCTGCAAGAGGCCATCGCCACCCACACAACCGCGACCCAACGTGCCAAAGAGCCGCAAACCGGCAGTGTCAGCCAAGCCGTGGGGTTCTATCCCAATGCTTACAGCACAGGCCGCGACGGCGATAACGCGGCGCTGCACGTCGAGGCCTTCAACACGCTGATCGACGCGCTGAAAAACGACAGCCTGGCGCTGTACCAGCGCAAGCTTGAGGTGTTCTGGTCGTCCCCGCACTTGAGCACCGGCGCGCTCAGCGTCCACGCCGCCATGAACCAAAAACAACGCCAGTTATTTTGCCTTGAGGCGGACCTGCAACTGGCCGAAACCCGGCGACACCTCAGCGACGCGCAACAGGCCCTGGAAAAACAGCCTGCCAATACCCAAGCGCAAACAGCCGTGGCCACGGCCAAGGCGCGGTTACAGGTATTGATCGAAGGCCGGCAGTTGATCGAAAACCAGATGCTGCATGAAACCTCGGGCAACCCCATGCCAGTACTGGCGGCCGGTATTAGCCTGTACGCAAGAGACCAGCCTGAGTGGTCCGTGGCGCTCAGCGGTTGCTTTGTACTTGCCGAACAACTGCATACGCTCCGGCCGGTGGTGCTCTACACGCCGCAATTGGGCATTGAGATGTTCGAGCATTTCTACGCCATGGCGAACACCTTGAGCCGACGTTTGGTGGCCGGTGCCGACAAAGCCCTGCTGCTCGCCAACATCCCCACCGGCGAGAGGGCGCGCGCCGATAGCGCGTTAAGCAGTGGGCAAAACCTGCGCTATACCCCGATCACCGGGCAGTTGTTCACGACCTGCCTGCAAACCCAGCGTGACCAACAAGAAATCGATATTGACCAAGCGCTCGACACGCCCACAGCCACCTTCGAGGCCTTGGCGGCCAAACTGGCGACCGCCCTGGCGCTGCCGTTGAAAGGCTGCCCCAGCTTGATGGCCCGCTTGCCCAAACCGACAGAGCCGATGCCCGGTTCAGCCGTCGCCCATACGCCGCCGGACAGCGAACAGCAGACCCAACTGATACAGCTCTGGAACTCACTCAACCAGCAGATCGACTATGTGCTGAACCATGACAAGCATCCCACGCTGGACAGTGCTCTGACGCCGCTGCTCAAGGAGACCTTCGCGCAGTTGCCCGCCACGACCGGGTTGGCCAGCTTATATGTGAACCGCTACCGCACTGACAGCACCGGCCAGCGCCATTTTGAATCCTCGCGTACGTTGCGCGAAGCACTTGGCAGCTTATTGCTATGGGAAAACTCCGCGCTGGAAACCGATGAGGATGAGGACCAGGCAGCGCAAACAGACAGCGTCGACACCGTCGCCGAAAGCATCTTCAGCAGCCCCACGGCCTTCAGCGAAACAGCGCAAATAGCCCAGGGCAGCCTGCTGCCGGGGTTGGCTGAAGCCCTGCAAGCCGGGCTGGCGGCGCAGGTCACACGTTACTGGCAAACACCCATAGCGCCCGAGTTGGTCTGCCCACAGATCAAGCTGGCGCAGATCTATCGTCAAGCCCTGGATGTGCAGGCGCGCCTGCGCCACGCCGACAACACCCTGAGCCCACACGCAAAGCTGTTGATTGATCGCGCACTGAAATACCCGACCCAGGCCCGCCGTGAGGCCGGTTTCAACCACGGCGCCCGCCCCGGGGTCTATCAGTTGACGGTAAACACCGGCGGCGCAGAGGGTGCGCGCCTGGCCGGCAGCTTCGTCCTGACCCCCAGTGACGGCTCCAGCGGCGTACACCCGCACTGGTCACACGGGCACAAAAACCTCAGTACCCAAGGGTTGGGCGGGAACATCACCGAAGGCCCGGTGGTGGTGTTTACCCCGGACCAGGGCTTTGAAGAGTTTGCGACCCTGCACACCCTGCACGACACGCTACAAGCGCGCATCAATGCTGGCGAGGAGGCAGGCCGGTTGTTCGTCAGCGGCTTGCCGTTGTCGGTGCAGCCTACAAAAACCGGGCTGTGGGGAAGCGACCTGCACGACACCTTTGCGCCGATAGAGGCCGACTTTGTCGCCGACAGCATTCAGGCATTGCTGGACAAGCAACAGTCTGACATCCAGGCCCTGCTGGGCCTGACCGAAGGTGAAGCGGGTACCCAAAGCAATGGCCGCGCGGAGCTGGTCGAGCTGTTGGATATGGCCGGGGCCTTCATGGCGCGCAACCTGCTGTTGCTGGAGCACTGGCGGCCGGACTGGGAAAAGCGCTTGCACCCCACGGACCAAAAGGCCCTGCAGGACCAGGCCCAGAGCACACGCCAGAAACAGGATGACTTGGGCGAGCAATGGAAAGTGCTTATCCCCACGCTGGCCGAATATGCCAAAGAGCAAGTGCTGCTGAAGATACGCGCCTTCCTGGCCGAAAAAGGCCCGCACGACAAGGCCAGGGCAGCCTACCCCGCGCAGGGCGTTGACCCGGACCAGACTATGGTTATCCGCACCACGCGAACACGTATCGGCACTGGTGCGGGTTTTGGATCCCTGCATGAACGTGTTGTGTCCAGCCAAATGAGCCTGACCAACCTGCTCTTGAAAAACAACAAGCCTTGGGACCGGAGCCTGTCCTGGACTGAAGACGACCTGTTGGAAGCAACCCTGATGACCGCACAAGGTGAGTGGGTGCCCGATGCCCAAGGCCACGCCATCAGCGTGGGCAAAGAACACCTGGAGCAATGGGTCAAGGCGCTGAATGTTGGCCACCAATACACACAGAACGTACTCAAAAAACACCTCGACCCGGATGCCACCACGGCTGATGCTCAAGCCCTGCAAAAAGCCTGGACGACGAGCCAGGCGTCGGCCCTGAGTTACGCGGCCCTGTCGGCCCGGTTGAGCCCTGATGCCTACACCACGGTATTGGCCAGCGACAACACGCAAAAGACAGCCGCCGCCTGGGTGGCGGCAGTGCTCGCTTGCGCAGACCCCAATGCACGCCAGCCGGTTGACGGGCAGGCGGTGATCGCCAATGCCCTGATGTTCAACCCGGCCGGTGACGCACCCGAGGGGCGCGGCGGGCAAACCGTCAACGGGGTGCTGGTGCTGGCCACCGCCGCCGATGCCATGCGGGTGCTGTATACCCCGCACGCGCCCGATGGCCTGGAACTCAGGGAGATCGCCAGCCTCGATGCACTCGCCAAACTGATGCGCAGCCGGGCCTGGCAGGCTTACCTGCAGGCACGCTTACCGGCCAACACGCGCTTGCTTAATCATCGCCTGGCCGCGTACCCAGGCGATGTGCTGGCCGGGCTGTACCGGCAGAATTACCTGTACCTGCTGGACAAAACAGACACTGAAAGCGTGACCAACGAAGAACTGAGCTACCAGGCCACGTTCAACAAAGTGATGTTCGGCGTTGAAGTGGTCACCACCGTACTGGGCGGGTTCCCCTGGAGCGGGCAGCTTACCTCTTCGGCCTTTGGCTGGGCCGCCAGGATGGCGCGCACCACGCGCGGCCTGGGGCAAAAGATTGCCGGGTTAATCATGCGTCGCGGGGTGGCGGGGCGGGTGCTGTTCGAGGTCGCAACGGCCACCACCACCGTTGCCGGGGCTGCGCGGACCGCCGGCATTGGCCTGCAGCCGCTGCAGATGCTGCTCAGGCCCGCAACGCGTACGCCGCTGCCGGGCCTGACCGGTTACCAAAGCGCCTTCCAACTGCAAAGCCCCCGCCTGGTGATGATCGGCGGCATCCCTTCCGGTTCATCGCTGGCCGAAGGCACAGGCATCTATCGGACGCCCGGTTCGGCAAAAACCTTGCTGGTACGCAGTACCAGCGAAACAGGCAAAGAGCAGGTGTTTCGAATTCAGGATTCGTTCAACCTCTACGATCGCAATGGGCTGGTCGCCCCCGTACTCACCCCTTCCGGGGGGTGGACGCAGTTCAGGCTGCGAAAGATGCCAAACCAGCTCTGGTCATTGGACACGTTGCAGCGTTTGCCCGGCGGCGCGCCAAAAGCCGAGGGCAATTCCATCAAAGCGCTTAGAGAATGGGAGGCACACGTGAGCGCCAATGCCCAGTCACCCAACCCGCTCCCCACGCTCGACCCCAGCGGTTTTTTTAGTGAGCGCAATATCCCGCTCAAAACGTGGAACAAATTTGTAAGGCTAAACGGCCAAGTGAACGCACTGGGCCAGGCGCGACTTGATCCGCAGGGGCATGCACCGTTCAGCGACAATCTTTTCGTAACATGGTTAGGCATGAATGATCAAACCCGGGACGCGGCGCAGGCGTTTCAACAAACCCATCGTATTAATCCATTGATTTGGGCAGTCTATATTTCCAAGAGCGGCGAGCTGAATAAACAAGGCCTGGCCAGGGTAATAAGACTAAACCGATCGCCCTTCGGTTTAAGAACGCCGATCACCGATCAGCATTTTAAAGACTGGTATCAGTTATCGCTTCGACCGGCCTACCAGAACAGAGACGCGGTTATGAAGTTTGCACTGTATAACGGTATCCACACCGACTCCTGGTTGAAATACGTGACGTCCAAAGGCGCCTTCAAGATGAATATTCCAACGGTTGCGAAGCGCGTTAACCGACTGGGGCTTATACAAAACGTACCCCTGGCGGGGCCATCCTTGCCTCCCGCCTGACCGCGCCTTGTGGCAAGCCCGCTGGCCACAGGGTTTTGCTCACACGTTCGGTCTCGACATGCACGGTGCCGAGGCCGTTATAAAAAGGTGTTAATCATGTATAAGTTCATCTCGATTAGTGGTTCGATCGGTTAATAAACACGGACCACCCAGCGCTGAATTTCAAACTTATTACCGGCGTGCCAACGGCTTAAACTACTGGCTCATTCAGTATAAAAGGCACTGCTCATGTCAGCGGTTCAACTTGTCAGCCCCACGGCGGCTGACGACAAAAACTTACACTTCGAGGTTATTTCACAGGCACTGCCCGCCTGGATAACCCAAGCCTCCCCGCAACGCATGAACGCCTTGAAAGCGGCAAAAAAAACCATCCCGGCCGGGTATCGAACACACTCGCCGCATCATCAAGCATTAAAAACCGCGATTGCCCAACAGTGGCAAACCCACAATGCCGTGGATAAACAACTTAACCACTTGCAAGGCATCGATACCTTTGCCGAAGTGTTATTGAAACAGGCGTTAAAAGCGCAATACGGTATCGAAGAAGATGTACGCGAAACCTTCCTGAAACTCTTTACCCCCACCGGTGAACTCGTCAAAGGCGTCAAGATCAGGACCGTTTCGTTATTGCACGCAGCGCTGCATAACTTTGCCGCCGCAGAAAACTTCACCATCGACTCCGCGTTCATCACCCGCCCCGACGCCCAGGGCAGGTTCGACGTCAAGCACATCAAACACCGAATCACCGTGGGGCAATTCAAAACGCTGGTACGCAAACTGGACATCGGCGCGCGCTACCAACAGCACCTCGAAGAGCAACTGGGGCTCAAGCAACCGGTGGTCCAAGGCGTGTTGCGGGCCAGGGTCATTCTTGGCCAGCAAGCCGCCTTCAGGGCCGCGATCCACAGTGCGGTGCTGATGGGGCATATCGACGCGGCCACCCATGGCATGCTGCCAGGCTTGATCGACAGCCTGCCGGGGCTCACGCTTAATCGCTTGCCGGTGCGTTGCCACGACCTGGTGATGATGGACACCGTACTGACCGGCATCGTATTGATTGCTCCCGACCTTGAGCGCAGCCGCCAGTCAGCGCCCATCGTGGTGTACATACCCGATGACCCGGAACACCCGCTCAAGCAATACGCCGACACCGAAGCCTTTGTGCAAGAACTGACCCGCCAACTGCGCGAGTCCGAGTATCAACAGTTCTTCTGTCGCTTCGTACCGCATGCCAGCCGTGGGTCGTTCCTGGCCAAGCTCAACGAGCGCCTGAGCAAAGTCACCTGGCATGCACGGCAACCGTTGGACCCACTGCCGAGCTGGCGCGCTACCCCGCTTGCAAAACCCGCCTTGCAGCTTGGCCCGCGCGCAATTTCGGCAGGCCTGTGGAACCATCTGTATCAGCAAAAGCTCAACCTGCTACTCAACGACAGCCGCGAGATCGCGGTGGCCACCGCCTATGCCGACCGCATGGAGCGCTGGGCCTGGTGGGACAACCTTGAACATATTCTCGACGAGATTTTCCAGGTCGCGTTGCTGGTCGCCACGCCGTTCGTGCCGGTGCTGGGCCCACTGATGCTCGCCTACAGCGCCTGGCAACTTGCCGATGAAGTCTTCGAGGGCCTGCTGGACTGGGCGCAGGGCCACAGCATCGAGGCCATCGAACATGCGGTAGGCGTTGCGCAAAGCATCGTGCAACTGGGCCTCTTCGGGATAGGTGCCCAACTGGGCGAATTGGCCAAACTGAAGGTGTCGGACTTCGTTGACGGTTTGATCGCCGTGCGCTTGCCCAGCGGGCAACAACGCCTGTGGAACCCCGACCTGAGCCCTTACCGGCAAACGGCACGGGTGCCGACAGCGGGCTCGAAAGCCGATACGGACGGCTTCCACAGCCGCGATGGCAAAAAAACCATGCGCCTGGAGGACCATCACTACGAAATCAGCAAAGACCCGGACTCCGGCCAACATCGCGTCGTGCATCCACAGCGACCCGAGGCCTATCAACCCCAAGTGTTCAGCAACGGCGAAGGCACGTTGGTGCATGAGGGCGAAGAACCCTTGAGGTGGGACGCCACCCGCCTGATGCAGCGCCTCACCCCGGCCACGGCCGACCTTGCGCCCGCGCAACTGCAGCAGATTCGCGATACCAGCGGTACCGGCACCCGTGAGCTGCAACGCATCTATGTCGAAAACACCGAGCTGCCGCCGCTGCTCGCCGATACCCTCGAACGCTTTGAATTGCGCCGTGAAGTCACGCGCCTCGTTGCACGCGTGCGCAGCGGTGAACCGACCGGCGAAGCCGACAACTGGACCACGCAATTTGTCACCGAGCTAGCGGGTTGGCCGGCGAGCAAAGCCATTGAAGTGTTTGCAGCCGACGACCTGAGCGGCGACCCCATGCGCTACGGAGCCAAGGACGCCGACGCCCTGCACACCCTGCAAACCAGCCTCGCGGATGTGCAGGCCGGGCGGCTGCCGGAGAAACTCGTGGCGTTTTTGAGCGCACCAGAACTTGAGGACATGCTGGCAACTGCCCCACCGAGCGAGGCCACTGAACGGGTGCAGGCCGTGCGCGATCAACTGGCCGACTCCCTCGACACGCAACAAGGCACGCTCTTCGACCATCTGTATCTCATCGCGCAGGCCACCGGCGACGCCCACGCCCAGTTGTTGCGTGAGCATTTTCCCGAACTGCCCGACGCACTGGCGCGCACCCTGCTCAGCCGCGCCCGCCCGAATGAACGCCAGATCATGACCGATGAACGCCGCGTGCCGTTGCGCCTCACGCACCTGGCCCGCGAGCTGGCGTTTGAAACCCGCGCCGCCCATGCGTACGAAGGCCTGTACCCGGACGTGCCGCCCAGCGCCGACACCGAACACCTGCTGCTCAACGCGCTGCGCCTGCATACCGATACCTTCGGCGACCTGCGTATCAGCGTTTACAACGCCAGCACCCGCGGCTCACTGCGCTGCCGCGTCGGGCCGAGCGACGCGTCGACATCCAAAGTGCTGCTGCTGATGCCCAACGGTCGCTATGCATTACCCGATGCACCGCTGCAAACCTTCGACCTGTATGAAGCCGCGCTGCGCGTACTGCCCGAAGCCCAACTGACGGCCCTCGGTTACCAGCCAGGCGAAGGCCAGGCACTCGCCCAATGGCTCAAGGCCAAGCTGTTGCCGCCCGCCGAACGCAGAACCGCGTTGGCGCAGCCGCCGGTGCTGCCGGTGGTACAGCGCGAAACCCAGCTGTTATTGCAACGGCCGCGCTTCAAGGCACTGCGCCAGTTGTTCAGCCGTGGCCGCTCGGTCACTGCGCGGATCAAGCGGCTCTATCCACGCATGACCGACGAACAAGCGCAGAGTTATGCCGTGCTGATGAGTACGCCTGACGGGCTGATTACCCTGGAGACCTTCGAGGCCGAGAAGAGAAAACTCTTGCACGACCTGGATGAGTGGATGCTCACACCCACGGCCTCCAACAACCAGGCAGAGGCAACCGCAGAACGCCTGTTCCGGGTCGATATAAGCGCCAAGCTGCGCGAATGCTGGGAACAACAGTCGCAGCATTACAGGTCCGACTATGGCGACCCGATTGTGGGTCGCAAACTTGACTTCAGCGGGCAAGCCATACACGGCTATTTCAAGCATTTCCCCAGGCTCAAGGCGGATTTCGGGCACGTCACCAGCCTCAATATGACCGACGCCGGCATGCTCGATACCGACGCGGTCTTTTTGCACAACTTCCCCAACCTGTTCAGCCTGGACCTCACCGGCAACCGCTTGACTCAGCTGCCGGCGGCACTCAGCGAGATGCCTAAGCTCGGCCTGCTGGGGCTGGCCGAAAACCCGATACGCTGGACCGAACAAAGCCTGGCGCAGGTCAAGCACTTCAATCATTTGCGCGTGCTGATCATGTCCAGTAACCCACATCTGCTGGTACCACCGGACGTCAGCCGCATGCCGGAGCTGCAAGTGCTGGTGCTCAACAACACCGGCATTCGCGACTGGCCGGCGGGGCTGTTCGAGTTCCCGCGCGCCTACGCGTTCACCCTGGACATACGCAACACACAGGTGGCTCAATTGCCGCCGGTGGAGCCCGGTTCCTGGGAAGCGCAGGTCGTGGTCCGAGCGCGGCTGGACCGGCGCAAGCTCGACTTTGACAGCGAAAACCTGATGGTGAACCTGCGCAAAGCCAGCGGCCTGGACCCCTACCGCACCTACCCGCCTCGGGGCGAAACAGACAGCCTGTTCTGGCTTGAGGGCCGAACGCCCGAGCAGCAGGAACTCTATCAGCAGAGGTGGGATGAGCTGGAAGCCGAACACGGCTCCCAAGGCTTTTTCGAAGTCATCCAAAGCCTCAAGCTGGAAGAGGTGGGCGCTCAGACACCTGAGGATGCCAGCCTGTACCGACTCAACCGCACCGAGATGAGCCTCAATGTGCTGCGCATGCTTGAGGCCATGCACGGCGACGACGGGCTGCGCGAACGCTTGTTCAGCATGGCCTCCACGCCGTTCAGTTGTGCCGATGCCGGGGCCCAGATATTCAACGCCATGGGTGTCGAAGTGCTGGTGTTCGAAGCGTACCGCGACGCTACCCCACAAAACCTGGGGCCGGCGCTGGCCCGCCTGGCGAAACAGAAGTCGCGCCTGCACCAGCTCAACCGTATCGCCCAGGATGATGTGCGTAACCGTCTGGCGCCTATAAACAGCGGCGGCCAGGGCTTGCGCCTGTACACCGAAATAGTCGATGGGCTGCCAGGCACGGTCGATGAAGTCGAGGTGTACGCGGCTTATCAAACTGCCCTGAAGGCACGCCTCGACCTGCCGTGGCTGGCCGACCACATGGCCTACAGAATCACCGCGCGTGTCAGCGTCGAACAGATCAACCAAGCCTGCGACACCGTGCTGGCGCTGGAGCAAGGCGACGGTCTGGTTAACCAGATGCTGGAACAGAACTTCTGGCGCGACTACCTGATTGAAACCCACCCGATAGCGTACCGTGACAACCAATGTGTGCATTCGGACGCCACCAGCGGTGTCGACGACTTGCGTTACGCGCAAAAAGACTGGGCGCTGGAGCAGAAAAAACCGGCCGATCAGCGAGACCCAAACGTCACCGAACAGCTGCACCAACAGTTGACCGGGCTCGCCGATAAACTCGGCGTGCCGCACAGCGTGGTGCTGACGGGCGAGGAAATGAGCGACGCGACTTACCTGCGCCTGTTCGGCGACAGCCTGGATGATGAAAACGAACTGAGCCGCCGCTTGACCCGCGCCACCTTGAACCTGCCAGGGCAGTAAGCCCGCTCGCCACAGGGTCGGGCTCATGAGTGGAGGTTTGGGTCGCGGGCCTTGGCGGGTTAAATGTCCGAATCCCAGACCACCGTCACATTGCCTCGATAAGTCGCTTCGACATCCGGCGTGAGCATTTTTTCGACCTCGTCACGCGTCACCTCAAAATGCAAGGTGCCAGGGCTGCGGTTCACGTAATAACCGGGTTCGAACAAGGTTGTTCCCGAGCCGTCCAGGCGCAATGGCCGACGTTTGACGGCCTGGCCACTGCTATCGGTCAGGCCTGCGGGCAGGCTGACGGCGACCTCCAGCGGCACGCGCTTGCCGGTAGCGCTGTCGACCAGGTCGCAGCCTGTGCCGTTGCTGTACTCACAGCTCATCTGCATGCCGAAGGGCGATGAGGTGGACATATTGAACGTTTGGTCACGGAACAACCGGGTGGGTTTGCGCCCCTGGTTCAGCCAGGCTTGCCAGCCGCCCTGGGGCACCAGTTCAATGGTGTTGCCACCAGGGGGAATTTCCACCTTGAGTTCATGTTGCACATCCAGGGTGAACTCCAGCGTGATCAAGCCATCACTGGTGGGGACCAGCACATCGCCGAAGTCAAAATCAGAGCCGGCCCCGCCTACGGTGTAGGTAATACTGCCCACGTATTGCCCGGACAACATGGTCAAGGGGTTGGGTGCGACCATCTCGTAGGCGTACTCCATGCTCCGGTAGTTAAACCAAGGGATGTCTTGCGACGGTTTGCGCGTACAGGCTCCAGCATCTTGCGGCACCACCCAGAAGAACGAGGCAGAAGTGGTGTTTGCCGCTAAATGCCCCGTGGAAACACAGGGACTTGGTGCTCCCCTCCACGCGCTCTCCCAAGCAAGGCCAGGTTGCGCCCATGCACTCACACCCGGTGGCCTTGGCAGGCGCCAGACCCCACCGACGCCGGCGATACGCATGTGGACGATCTCCAGGGCCCCCGTTTGTGTATGGCGAACCTCGACATCCCTGAACGAGGAAGGCACCTGGAAATAAGCCCCGGCCCTGGGGTCTGCATGGTTCGCCTCGATTGGCCTGATGGAATCGGCTGAGAAGTTATTGAAGCGCAGGCTAAAAATACCCAGCGCCTTGCACTGTGTCGGTATGTGCGCCAAGCAAATGGAGCTTTGCGCGGTTTTATTGCTAAATTTGTTATCTCGAGGTTCTGCGGGGTTGGGTTTGAAGAGCGCGGTGATGTACTGGGTATCGGCGTTCACGGGGGCCATGCAGGCGCCCCACACCACGCTGGTCAAGCCTGCGGCGATTGCAGAGCGCTTCACTGTCTTGAGGTTCATCTTTATCACTCATCTGTCGGGGCAGAAGCCTTAAGGCCTCAAGGCATCAAAAATGATTTGCACGCTGCCGTAATAAGCACCGCCCACATAACCGTCTGCAGGCGGCGTGGCAGCGATCATCAGTTGCACACGTTTACCGGCCTTGGCTTCGGCTTCCGGCACCACCAGCGTGTCGGTAAGGTCCAGGCGCTGGCCGTTGAAGGTCACTTCCAACACAATCAGGTCGCGGCCATTCGACAACACCGGCTCAAAGCCCAAGCGCGCATTGATGCCGCCCAGCACGTTTTTCACATCAAAATATTCGCGCAACGCACTGAGCCGCTCGGTCACCGGGTTGTAGCTCATGACCTGCTCACGCTCCAGAAAACCCGGGTTGATCGGCAGCACAAAAAATTCGCTGGTGGGCACCGTGACCGAGACAAAAAACTCCGCTTCTTCACGGGCCGCGAACGCCTGCAAACTGCTCAACGCCAGCACGCAAAACACCAGCACCCAAGACAACCGCCGCTGCGGCGTGACCCGGCTCATCCTTTCACCACATGGTTTTTCTGGGCCTCGCCTTCAACAATTTTGAAGGTGTATTCGCGGCCCGCTTGCTTGTCGAAAGAGAACGTGCGCCCCGGCAAGATATGGTTTTTGGTGGTGGGGTAGCAGTCATCGGTCTTGCCGGCCACGCAGTTTTTGAACTCATCGACCTGGATCACGCTGTTGCCGTTGTTGCGCACGGCATAGTGGCCGCTGCCGTCTTCAATACGTGTGTCGTAACGCGTGTCCTTGGGCCGCACAAAAAATACCGTGCCATAACCGGCCAACACGCTGACGCCGGCCTGCAAGTTACTTTGGTAGGCTTCACGTTCTGCTTCGGAGACGGCGAAGGCGTCCTCTTTCTCCGGCACCACCGGGATGTAACGCACCCGAAAATAGCGCTCGCTGTTGCGCTCACCCAAAAACAACAGGCGCGTGCCCTGCATGCCATTGGCCGGCACGATCAGCCGGGCCGGGCTGGCCATCAAGCCGTCACGGGCGCCGCCATCGGCCTGGGTTTTAAGCGCTACTTCTTTGCCCACGCCCTGCTCGTCGTAGAGAATTTCCAGAATCTGCACCTTCACAAACGCGGTGCTGCTGCCGCCGTTGAAAATGCGCTTGAGGTAGGTACTTTTGTCGCCGTCGAGGTAGTCGTAAACCACCCCCACATTGATGCTCGGCCCGGCCAGGGCCGCTTGGCCCAACAGGCAAAAACCCATGACTGCCAATACTCGTTTCATTGCGGTGAACCTCATCGAATAACGGGCGCAGGGGCTGGAGCCGCCTGCTCATTTCAGCACCCTCAACCCGCGCCTTGCGGCGCCACCGCCGTCTCGGCCAGGGTGTCTCGGGTACAGCGCAAATCACCGATCATCAGCACATCGTTCTCGCTGCGGGCCTTGCTCGGGTCGAGGCGGAACTGGCAGAGCAACTCGGTGCCGCGCCTTACCTCAAGGGTTGGCGAACCGGCGTTCATTTCCATCGAGAAAAAGCCATCCACCTCGCTCACCCCACGGCTAGCGTGGTTGATGATGTGGTGGCCCTTGAGCGGCTGGCCTTGCGGGTCGATCAAGCGGCCCAACACGGTGACGGTTTTCATCACGCTGATCTTGCGATACTCCACGCCGCCCTTGTTCAGGTGGTAGGTGGTGCGCGCCGGCTGGATGGTGGCGGCGGGTGGGTGGTTGCCTTCGAAGTCGAAGGCCACCGAGCTGCTTTTGTAGGCGGTAATCGGCACAAAGTTGCGCCCCGGACGCAGCGCCATACTGCCGCCGGTCATGTCATCGGCGCGCAGGGCGATGCCGTCCACGTCGGTTTCCACATCAATGATCATCCCCGAGCCGCTGCCATGGTATTGGCTGGTCAGCACCATTTTTTGGGCGCCCACGGCGAGGGTATTGTTGAGGTTGAGGCCGCCGGTTAAATCGCCGTTATACGAAGAACGCTGGGCAAAGGCATCGCCCGTCAGGGTGTCGGTGGCAAAGCTGGTCATGCTCGACAGGCCCATGCCGTAAACATCGGTCAGCGCGGTGACCGAGACGTTTTGCAGGGCGTGGTCCTTGAGCTCTTTGCGGTAAGTCAGCGAGGCGTTGTTGTCGCGCTGGCCTTCGCGCGCGGTGCGCGAACCGATGCTGCCCGACCAGCTTTCGCCGGGGCCGCCGAGGGCCAGGTTAAGGGTCAGGTCGACGCCACGGTTGCGCTTGTCGCCGGTGTTGCTGCTGGAAGGTCGGTCGAACAGCGACAGGCGCCAGTTGGCATCGCTGCCGAACAGCATGTCGTACCGCGTCCAGCCCAAGTCAAGGCCTACACCCTCGATATTGCCCTGGCTGTGGGACACGCGGGCATTCACCGAATTGCGGTTGGCCAGCCGGTGGTTGATCGACAGCGAAGAGCTGCTGGTCTGGCCGACAAAGGTGTTGCGCTGGCGCAGGCGCGTGCCGTCGGGCAGGGTTTCATAGGTATTGCGGGTGTCGAGCCAACTGCGGTTGTGGCTGACAATCACACTGCCCATGCCGTAGCTGTACAACCCTTGCACGTCCATGCCGGTGCCGTAGTCGCGGGTTTGGTACACATTGGCATACACACTGGCGCTCTGGGCCAGGGTCCAGTCGATGGAGCTGCCCAACTGCAGGCGGTCCTGCACTTGGCGGCTCGACACACCGAGGATTACGCGCGGGTGCAGCAAATAGTTGAGCGAGGCGCCGGCGGTCATGTCGCCCTTGTCGCGCTGCTCCCAGTTATTGAGCAAGGTGCTTTCACGCCCGGCAAACAGGTTGTAGCGCCAGCGCTCGTCGTGGTTGCGCCAGTTGTTGGGCTTGTACACCAGCTCCTGGCGGGTGGAGGTGACCTGGCCGTCTTCGATCAGGCGCACCTCCACTTCATAGATGCCGCCGGGCAGCGGGCGCGTGTCCAGCGTCTGCAAACCGGCCGGTACTGGCTGGGTGTTGATCAGCAGGCCGTTGCGGTAGATCTCTGCCGAGCCCAGGCGGTTGGAGGTGACATAGATCGGGTAGATGCTCGGCTTGGGGTTGTTCATCGCCAGGCTGTCGGAGCTGCCGACCATCACCCCGACCGCCACGTCGGGCGCCGCACCGAACGAGCGCGGCTGGCGGTTCAGGCCTTCAGAGTTGGGGGTGAAATACCCCAGGCGCAAAAACTGGCCCTCGAACTCGCGCTGGGCGTAGGCCGAATAGAGTGCGTGGTAAAGCTGGGTGTCTGGCCCGCCGAGGCGTGCCAATTGAAAATTCAGGGTGTGGCTCCAGTTGCCCAGGCTGCTGCTGGCTTCAACGCCGAAACGCCCGCCCAAATCCTGGTTCTGCCCGCCATTGAGGTTCAGTTGGTTATTGATGATCAGCCCGGTGCTGCCGCCGTCGGGTTGGGTGTAAAACTGTTGGGGCGTGGTATCGCGCTCGGCGTTCTCGGTGAGAATCGAGACCAGCGAGTTTTCCAGGTTGTAATGCACCGCCAACAACTGCTCGGGACAGCGCACAGTGCAGCTCCCCAAGGGAATACCGGCCTTCAGGTAGTTCTCCCAGGTATCACGCTCGGCACCCGTGACCGGGCTGTCGCTGTAGTCGGTGAACGCCAGTAAGGTGAGCCGGTCATCACGGGTCAATACAATCATCGCTTCGCCCACGAATTGTTGATCGCGCTCAACCCGTACCGCCAACGGCACATCGAAAAAGTGCTCTTCGAAGTCGCTCGGCAAACCTTTCGCCTGGGCCAGCAAACTGCGCGGCGTGTAGGTATTCTCAGGCGCGGCCATAACGACCGAACAGGCGGCCAGGGCTAGCGCCGCCACGAGGGGTCTTAAAGGGAACATGAACTTAATACTCGGTTGGCGAACGACAGGCAGGCTGAAACCCGGCCGCACACTGCGGCCGGAATTTTCAATAAGGCAACGCCTTACTTACAACCCGTGATCAAGGCGTAATCGTGCGTGGCACGTTATCGAAGATCACCGTAGCCACAGCGGTGTAAACGCCGTTTTGCTCTTCCGTCGGTTTTTCAGGCGTGATGGTCAGGATTTTTTGCAGGCCAGGGTTGGACTCGGCATCGGCCGCCACTTCTTTGGGCGTGCCATCCAGGACTACGCCGCCCAGGCTGATGGCCAGCTTGATCTCGTCAACACCGTTGGTCAGCGAAGTCGGGCCGTCTTGCAGGTAAGCATCAATGGAGCCGTCAGTGTTTTTCATGGTGTAAGCCGTGCTGATGCTGCTCAAGGTGCTGGTGACCGGGTTGTAGGTCATGGTCTCGTTTTTACCGAACTCCGGGTCCAGCGGTTGAGCGTGGAACTGCTTGGTCGGAATATCCGCGCGGATATTGATGATAGAGCTGGCATCGTTAGCGGCCATCACGGCCGAAGAGCCCAATACAGCAACCGCCAGAGGGAGCGAAACTGCGAACTTCTTGAACATGGTCATTACCTGTTTCTGTTATCAAAAAATCGGCCCCTGAGTGCGTTGAAAGCGTGGTGCACATCAGGAGCCCGTTCGACGCCAGGCAAGTTTCCGGTTCAGCCACATAGAAGTAAGCCGTCTAATTCTCTTAATAGCGTAGCCTTGTCACACTAAGACACATAGGAAGAGTATGGCAATTTGCCAAAACTTTAAAAGTAGCCGTAAGACACGGACTACTTACACGCTAATCAACAGTATTTAATCAAGGGCATGTTCCGTAAGAATAGACTTACAGCCTCTAAAAGAACCAGCCTTTAGTTGGCTTGTTTGGCGCTTGCGATGCCAAGCGACGGTTTGCGATTGTCAGGTCATGGCACCCCCATCACCAGTACACCGCTGCCGCTGATGGCCCCGGTGGTCGGCAGCGACCCCGCGCGCCGCACCAGCGAAAACGTTACATCGTCGGCGCCCGCGCTATTGGTAATGCGGGTCAGGAATGAACTGCCGACTTGCACCGCCGCCCCGCCGCGCAGCATGGCGGTGCCCACGTCCGGGTTGGTCATTACCAACAGGCGCGAGTCGAACGAGGATGGGCTGCCTTTGTAGGTGATGGTGATCGGTGTGTTAATCCCGCCATCCGGGCAGGCGTAGGTGAGCCTGCGGTCGCTGCGGATGGTGGTGGTCAGCGGGTCGGTGCCGATTCCCCGTTGGTGCACGGTGCCGAAGTTGATCTCGATGGGGTTGTTATTGTTGATCGTGCAGGTTGAGGGGGAAACGGTGAAGTTGTTGGCGGCCGTGTACAGGACCGTAAGTTGTGGGCGGGTGCCATCGTAATTGTTCGAACTGGTCATACGTAACAGGCCGAGGTGGTCGCCTATTCGAACATCGAACGGATTAGCCGGGTAGTTACGTATCAGGATATAGGGGATGACATCGATCGGATAAGCTGTCCGGTTGTCAGGCATCGTGGCAACCCGTATTCCACTCTGAACAGGCGTATTTTGGTACGCCCCGTTTATTCGCAAACCGGTGCCTTCGCCACTGAATTTAGGGCCTGGGGTCCAGGGGGTCCCCTCGACGTTGCCCGTTGCCCAGTAATCCGTCCACCAGGATGGGGTCTGTGAGCCAGGGGAGAACATACATTCAAGCCGTGCACCCTCCATCAAGATCCTCACACGGTCTTCGCTCAATCGAACGGTAACGGGCACACTTAAATTGGGATTACCCGTTTGCCAAGGCCCTCCATTAACCCGGCAATCGACGGCCTGCGCGGTCGTAGTCACACCCGTCAGAACAAGAAGCACGATGGCTCCATAGAGTCGTTTCATATTGATCTCTCGTTGCGTCTATGCCCGGGCACCGCCCAGCAGAGAATTGAGGTTTGCTTGAGGCCGTTTTTCAGCCGGTGAATGCCTACGGGTAATCCAGCGTAAATGTAGAGGTCACCGTGTACGCCCCATGCCCGATGGTTTGATCGCTGATGGCCTGCGGCTCACCCTGCACATAGGCTTTAAGCTCGATAACATTGTTGCCATCGGTCAACACCTGATCGTCGCCGACGGTATTCAACGGCAATGGCTTGTTACCCAGCGTCTCTATGCCGACCCCAATACCTGTGGCGCCACTGCCACCATCCAGCGCGAGCAAGCCAGGCAGCGCCGTGTTTTCGACACCGCCGAAGGTGATGTTGACCGTGTTGCCAATGGTGGTGTCGCAGTCCTCCAGATGCAGCTTGAAACCCTTACCCACTGAGCGCGTGTTGATGTAGAGGTGCTTGCTGGTAAGGTCCCAAAGCTCCAACGTAATGGCCTCGTCACCGGGGCGAATGGTGCAGGCCTCTTCAACCAGGTTGCCCTTCAAACGCAGGTTGTCCGCCGCCTGCGCGGCGGGCGCCAGGCCTGCGGTAAGCAGTAATGCCAGCCCGGCACCTGACCAACCCTGATGAACCCTTGCATGTCGCATAGACTCGACTCCTACTCGTATTCGGCCAGCAGCGTGGCCACCGCCGTAAAGCTTGCGGGGGTCAGAATTGCACCGGGCTGTTTAACCGGTACGGCTTCCAATGTCGGTGGTGACGACAGGGTGATGTCCAGCGGCGTATTGAGTAAAAACGGCACGTTGTTCTGAAACAACCGAATGCCCAGTGCCGGCACGCTGGTCTGCACCGCAGCGCCGTCAAACGTCGTGGCGGTACCGTTAACGCTCAACTTCAGCTCCCACGGGAGTGTGTCGGGGCCACACGTGATGATGTAGCCGACGCCCTGACGGTACTTTTCACCGTCGACGCGCTTGACCCCCACATCGCCAAAATCGACTTCAATGGTGTTCCCTGCATCTATCGTGCAGGGCGGCGGCTCGTTCAGCGTGCCGCTGAAGGTGAGGTTGGCCCAGGCACCACTGCAAAGGCTGAGGGAACACACGGCGAGCAACGCTCGCGGCTGCCAAAAGGTCATTGAGCGTTTCCCTTTATGGGTAATCGACGTCATTGGTAATCGACCACAAGGGTCGCGGCGGCATCAAACGCGCCTGCGGTCAGCGTGCTGCCCACGCGTTTGACGGGCACTGCCTGCACCACCGGGAAGTTCGGATGGGTAAAGTTCACAGCTGTATTCAGCGGCCAGTCAGCACCATTGACGAACAGCTTGACCCCAAGGTCTGCCTTGCGGGTCAACAGCACACGGCTGTCAAACGCGGCCCCGCTGCCCCTGAGTTCGAGTTTCAGCGCGTTGTTGAAGGGCGCATCACAGGTGACGGTATAGGGCACGTCGCGGCGGTAATTAACCCCGTCAACGCGGGTGGTCAGCAGGTCATTGCCAAACGGCACATCCAGCGTGCTGCCGCTGTTAATCACACACGGCGGCGGCGCGATGATGACCGCGCGAATGGTCAGGCTGGTCTCGGCCTGCACACCTTGGCTCACCGCCCACAGCAGCGTGCAACTGATAAGCATGGCCCGCGAGCCGGTTGACGTAGCCATCGTTGTGCCCTCACTCATAATTGAGCCTGAAATCGACCACGGCCCGAAATGCCCCGCTGGTCAACGGTGCCGAGGTGCGCGTGGGCTGAACCTTCCACACTTGGGTGTTGCCACCAATGGGCAAAAACAACGGCTCGCCCCTGAAACCCAGCTGTACGTCGCGGCCCAACGCATCGGTCAAACGCAGGCCCATGCCGGTGATGCCTTGCACCTTGACCAGGCGTGGGTCATCAGCATCGGCGGGCGCGATAAACGCCACCGACAGCACCGGTTGAAAGGCACTCCATGTCAGGTTGCCGGTGCGTTCACTGCGAATGCTGCCGGCGGTGCGGTGGCAATCCTCAAAGCGCAGTTGAAACGCCACGGCGGTTGCCTGATCGCCGGGCCGTTGCAACTGGCTGGCCGACACAACGCCCAGGTCAACCGTTTGGTTCAGTGATGTCATGTCTAGGCTGCAAGGCGTTTCATGCATGGAGCCGGTAATGTTCAACACCCCGTTCATGCCTTCAACATCCTGCGCGTGTGCCCGGCCCGCCAAGGCCAGTAGCACGCCACCCAGAGCCTTCACGTTGTGCAACTTCATGGAGTTCTCCCGCAGCTGGCGCTACTCATTGGGCGGTGACACGTGCACGTTCACTTTGCAGGTTGCACCACTGCAGGTGAACGCCAGCACCGGGCGGCCGCCGTAATCATTCACGTAGGCCAAATAGGGCGTGGTGCCGAGCGCTTCGGCACTGGGGCTCAACATCAGCGAGCCTTTGGGCGGGACCATCAGCGGTTCAAAACCCGGCACGGTTTTGCCTTCTTTGCTGTTGCGCGCATCCACCAGGGTCACGTAGTAAGGCGTAGGGTTATGCACCCGGTAGCGGTCGCCTTCACGGGCAAGGGTGAGTTTTTCTTGCCAGGGGTTGGACAGGTCTTGCTGGCTGGGCGTAATGGCTTGCGGTCGGTAGAACAATTTAATCCGCGTTTGCAGCGCAATTTGCAGGGTGTTGGCCTTGTCGCTGCGCGGCGGAATTTCGCGCAGGTTGAAGTAGTAAACCGTTTCACGGTCTTGCGGCAGCGACTTGGCCGCCGGCAACGCCTGCACTTTCACCTGGCTTTGTTTGCCGGGCTCCAAGCGTTGCACCGGCGGTAAAACGATCAGCGGCGTGGTGATTTTTTCGCCGGCTTCATTCTCAATCCAGCCCTGCGCCAGGTACGGCAACTGGGTATTGTTATTGGTGATGTTGACGCTGGTGGCCTCTTTGCCGCCATCAAAAATCACTCGTGTACGGTCCAGGCCAATCGCGGCGTTGGCGCTTGGGCTCAAGCCTAAAGCCAGCAGCACTAAGCCCTGAAGTGTGCGGCGTGTGTTCAGCATCATAAGGCTGTGTTCTCCGTTTCGATTGGCTTACCGGTCAACGTTGCCGTCGCCGGTAAGGGTTGATCAGGGGCTAGCGTCTGGCAGCGCAGTTGCAGGGCATCGGTTAAACCATCAGCCGGCAAAATGGCGGGCAGGGTGAACAGACATTGCTCGGCCCCGCCCCAACTGACGGTCATTTGCCCGCCTGCCTGAATGCCGCTGAGGTAGACATTGCCGCCGTCATTGACGATGCCGGTGTCTTGCTGTTTCAGGTTCTTGACCGTCGCGCCGAAGGGCGGCGAGCTGCCATCGGGCAGGCGCAGAACTGCCATGGCTTTCTCGCCGGCAATCACTTCCAGTGATCGATAACCAATGGCGCCTTCGGTGAGGGTCAGTTGTGTGACGGATTGCGTGGCTTCGACATTGCTCGGCAAGTTCTCCAGGTCAACACTCGCCGCCGTTCGCTGGTAGCTGCTGATGTCGGAGATAACCGCCTTGCCGAAGGCGTTGCTGCGCGTCGGTGTGCCGTAACCGCGCACTGGCACATCGGGCACGCCGGTGGTGTCGACCATCAGGCGCGTGCCGCCGATGCCATTGGTACGGTGCAGCGCTGCGCCGTACGGCGTGAGCGTGCCACCGCCGCGAACAGATGCACCGAGGCTGGTGCTACTGCTTTGTTGCGTACTGGCGCTGAGGTTTATATCTGCCTGGTCGCCAATATGGCTCAGGTAACCACTGGCGGCGTTATTGCCGGCACTCAGTTGGTAGCTGTTGCGCTCATCAATGCGATCACTGTAGCGCGTTGAAAAGCTGTTTTTGCCGGCGGCTCTGTTCGCATCCACCGACAGTGTGCCGGTACGCCCCAACGGCAGGCTGACCGTCAGCGCCATGCCGTTGTCCTTGTAGTTATATTCCTGGGCGCGGTACAGGTTCAGCGACAGGCTCATGTTTTTCACGGTGCCGACTTTGAAGTAGCGCGACAGCGACACGTTCAAGCGCTGAGTGTCTGGCCGGTCCCAATACGTTTGTTTGTTGTAACTGGCGTAGACGGTCGCGCCCAGGTCACGAAACTGCTTGTTAAGCGTCACCGTATACAACGCCTTGCTGCCGCCGATAGGCCGCCAATCTTCGCTGTATTCACCGTTTTCGTCGAAGCGACCACGCCCGCCGAGTTCGCCGTTCAGCCCGTAATGACGAGCATCCAGGTATTCACTCATACTCAAATAGTTCTTATCGGAAAACCGGTAACCGGCGAAGGTCACTTGGCTGTCGTACTGTTCAAAGTTTTTTGAATATTGAACGCGGTACGATTTACCCGAGAGCGCTTCATTCCACACAGTGGCGTGAGACTGGGTCACATCCACCGACACGGCGCCGAACGCGAGCAAGTCACGGCCCGCGCCAACGGAGAGCGCGCGGTAGTTGTTATCGGTGATACCGCCGCCAAACAGCGACCAGCCATTGCTGACGCCCCAAGAGAATTCCCCTGTACCGAAAAAGTCGCCGT
The DNA here is from genome assembly GCF_009296165.1 of Pseudomonas kitaguniensis. Lineage (GTDB taxonomy): Bacteria > Pseudomonadota > Gammaproteobacteria > Pseudomonadales > Pseudomonadaceae > Aquipseudomonas > Aquipseudomonas kitaguniensis. The sequence goes on from NZ_VUAZ01000013.1 coordinate 36,195, forward strand.
CGCTGCCGTACTGAAGATTCGACGGGCGCCCGGTGGCCAGCTTGTAACGCACCTGCCCTGGGCGCGTCAGGTAGGGAACGCCAGCCGTGTCCATCTTGAAGGTGTGCACCGAACCGTCCTGTTCTTCCACCCGCACATCCAGGGTACCGGTGACTGCATCATTCAGGTCCTGAATCCGAAACGGCCCGGCTGCGACCAGCGTTTCATAGAGCACGCGGCCTTGCTGGCTGATGACCACCTTGGCATTGGTTTTGGCCACGCCCACCACTTCCGGGGCGTAACCGCGCAAGTTCGGCGGTAGCTGGCTTTGATCCGAGCTGAGCGCGGCGCCGGTAAAACGGAAGCTGTCAAACAGGTCCGAGTACAGGTAGTCCTCGCCCACCACCAAACGCGCCTTCAGCGCAGGAATGGCGCGATAGGCGTAGTAGCGGCTCCACTCCAGCTTTTGCTGCCTGGCGCCGCCGCCGTTGCGGCCTTTTTCGGCACGCCCCTGCCAATCGCCGCGCAGGCGCCATGCCCCGGCGTTGGCGCCGAGTGTGCCGTTACCACTGAGGTTATTACGCGTGCCGTCGTTTTTTCGGTAGCTGGACAGCGCCGTCAGGTTGTAGTCAATCAGCAGCCCCGGCACGCCTTCATCCCAACGCGACGGCGGGTCCCAGTTGATCGCGCTGTACTCAAGGTAGGCTTGCGGGAGGCTGATGTTCAGCGTGGCAGTGGCTAAATCGCCACTGACCTCCATGCCCGGCAAGCTGTGAAGGTCAAGGCATTGCCCGCCTTTCCACCATGTGAGTGTGGCCGCACCGGACTCTTTGAGGCCCAACTGTTCCACGAGGCCCTGCGATATACACGCTTGACTGCCTTTGGGGTCATCATCGGGCGGGTAAAACCCCACCGCTTGCTCAGAGGTAGCCTGGCTATTGATCTGCACCATCATCGAATAGGTGCCCGGCAGAATAAACCCGCTGCGCGCAAACTGAGACAAGTCAATGTTGCTGCGATCATTCAGGTCAAGAACGTCGGTATTAAACTCAATATCGCCGGCACCCATTGCAGTGCCCGCCAGTGACATCAACCCACCAAAGAGGCTGGGGCGGAAGCTGTTTTTGATCTTCGACGTATTCAACATGAACGCAACCCATCACTGTTCAAAAGTATTCCAACTTGAACCGCACTGCGGCACTGTGAGCGCCAGCCACCATCGGCAGGCCGTTACCGACCAGGCGAAGCGTGTAGTGAAGTGTGATGTCGCCCTCGGCCAACGGGCGCAGCGCCATCGGCTCACCCGGAACGCTCTCTTCACCCGCCGAGTCGACGATGTGCAGGGCAACCCCCTGTGAGCCACCAAACACCGCAAAGGAACGCCCGCCTCTGTCGCTGGGGCCGTCAAACGTGACGCGCAGGTGCTGCCAGTCCGGCAGGTTTACATCGGGGCGCGACGGGTCGGGCCGCGTCAAAGAGCAATTGACCAGACGCAACTGGAAGGGCTGAATTATTCCCCGCGCATGGCGCAACAGCCGGCCGATCGGTTCGGCAGCCATCTCAATGGTTTGATTCACAGTGGCCGCTTCCAGGCCGCAAGCGGAGTCAATAACCTCCCCTCCCAGCGTGACGACGCCATTGCCTTGGGCAGACGCTTGCGCGAACACCCAAGGGCTGATGAACAGCGTCAACGAAGAGGCGACAGCGAGACTTATGAATGTTTTCACCTTTATCTCCCGTCAGCTTCCTCCCGCCCCCGTTAAGGGGCGCGAGCAAAACTTACTGATAAGCCAAGGTGAAATTGGTTACCGCGCTGAAACCACCAGGAACGATGGCACCCGCGAGGGCACCTTGAACATAAGCACCGAACTCCAGCGTGTTCTCACCGGCAGTAATCACCTGCGGGGCCGTTGCGACGCCCAATACAACGGGCCTGCCGCCATGCGTCATCATGATGCCCACGTTGCCGGCGCTACCGACGATGCCGATCGCACCCGGCACAGCGCCTGATGGCGCACCGGTAAAGGTAGTGGTTACGGTATTATCGGTGAGGTCGGCCAAACTGCAGCCTTCAAGTTCGATCAGCACACGCCGGGCTTCAGACTTGCCGCCCCTGTCCAACTGATGTTTTGCAATCGCCCCCAGGTTAACGGTCTGGTCTACCGAGTCAGGTTTGATAGAGCAAGCACCCGAGTGCACCGAACCCACAAACGTAACCGTCCCGTCCGCCGCCTTGGCAACGGAGATCGAACCCACTAATAGCCCGAGAGACAACAGCGCAACGTTTATTTTAGTTTTCATCAGCTAAGTACTCACACATTGATAAGTGTCATAAACCCCCTGCCGCAGGAGTGCGCAGGACTGTCCAGCAAGCGCTGAGCGGGCGGTAGCTTCGAACCACGAGGGTGTCGCTGAAAACTGCTTTTTTCCAACTTGTTGTATTGCTTATCGGAGCCCGTTCAACGCCAGGCAAGTGTCGCGTTCATTTTTAAATAAGTAAGCCGTCCGATTCGCTTAATTGCGTAGCCTTGCAACACCAAGATATATAGGAAAAGTATGGCACTTTGCCAAAACTTTAAGAGCGTCTGTAAGAGATGGACTACTTGCAACTTGATGAGGCTGTTTTAATACTCAATACATCTGTAAGACATGGATGACAGGCATTCATAAATAACAGTGTTTATTGGGTTAGATCAACTCCCTCCTTAAATAGAGTGTCAGCACTGCAGGACCGCCCGTCAGAAGCCCTTGCACGGCGCACAAGATATATCTTACGTTATATCTAGACACACACAGAGGCTCCCACCATGCGAGACCATCCTCACCAGCGCGACGGTTTTGACCCGCGCGCCGGCCGCGGTCGCGGCCCCCGGGTATTTGCACCCGGCGATTTAAAGCTGCTGCTGCCGGCCTTGATCGCCGAACAGCCGTGCCACGGCTACGACCTGATCCGCCGGATCGAAAGCCTGTTCGACGGTGCCTACAGCCCCAGCCCCGGCGTGATCTACCCCACGCTGACGTTTCTGGAAGAAAGCGATTTGATCCAGGGCGACGCCGACGGCGGAAAAAAACGCTACACCATTACCGACGCCGGTCGTCTGTTCTTAAGCGAACAAGCGGTTGCCCTGGACGGCGTGCGCATGCGCATTGATGTCAGCAAGCGTTCGCTGCGTGGCCAGGACCGCCCGCCAGAAATCCACGAGGCGGTGCATAACCTGCGCCATGCCTTGCATTCGCACCACGGGCGCTGGAGCCCGGAAGAAATCGATCGTGTCGCGGCGCTGCTCAACGGCACCGCTCAAGCCATTGCCGACGGGAAACACCCATGAATACGCACGCTATCCACCGCGTTACCCACGAAATCAAACGTCGCCGCCTGCAAGTGCTGCGGGTGGTCGACCTCACCCCGCGCATGCGCCGCATCACCTTGGGCGGGCCTGAGCTGGCGGGGTTTGTCAGCCTGGGCAGCGACGACCACATCAAGCTGATGTTCGCGCAGAACGCCGCCGAACAGGCTGCCCTGGAAAGCCCGACCTTCAGCATCAAGGGCGACGGCCCGCAACCGGCGATGCGCGACTACACGCCACGGCGTTTCGACCTGAGCATCGGTGAGTTGGACATCGACTTTGTGTTGCATGGCGATGGCCCTGCCTCCACGTGGGCCGAGCAGGCGCAGGTCGGGCAGTACCTGTACATCGGCGGGCCGCGTGGCTCGATGATCGTGCCGGACATGTTCGACAGCTACTGGCTGATCGGTGATGAAACCGCCCTGCCCGCCATTGCGCGGCGCCTGGAGGAATTACCGGCGGGCCGCAAGGTGCTGGCGGTGATTGAAATTGCGAATGCGGCGGAGCAACAAGCGCTGCAGAGTGCTGCGGATGTGCAGGTGATTTGGGTGATACGCGGCCAGGATGACCTGCTCGATACGGTGCGCCAACTGACGCCGCCCAGTGGTTCGCTGTACACCTTCGTGGCCACCGAAACCAAGCTGTCGCGCCAGGTGCGGCGGGTGTTGCTGGAAACGCATCAGGTTAACGAAGCGTTCCTCAAGGCCGTGGGTTACTGGCGTGCGCAAGGCAGCGAAGAGGAGTAAGCCGACCCAATCCCCCAAGCAGAATGCATTCAAACTGTGGCAGGGGCTTGCTCCCACACCCCCAGGCAGAATGCATTCAAACTGTG
>NZ_VUAZ01000130.1 GCF_009296165.1 Pseudomonas kitaguniensis
CAGAATGCATTCAAACTGTGGGAGCGTGTTTGATCCACTCCGCCAACTCGGTCTCAAGAGGGCCGCACAACCTCACCCGTTGCCAGGTCACGAATCAGGCTTGGGTTTTTACGCCCGCCCAAGGCGCCACCCAATACCAGGTCGACCTGGCCTCGGAAATACTGCTCCACACGAATTCGCGTGCGCGCTGCCGGGCGGCCCTGCGGGTTGGCCGAGGTGGAAATCAACGGCCCTGTCAGCGCGCACAAATCGCGCACCAGCGGGTGATCGCTGACGCGCAAGGCGACCGTGTCGTGCACACCGGTCACCCATTCGGGCAGCAAGTTCTGGTGCGGCACCAGCCAGGTATTCGGCCCAGGCCAGGTGCTGGCCATGCGCTCGATCCAGGTGTCGGGGAAGTCTTCAAATAGAAAATCGAACTGGCGAATGTTGTCTGCCACCAGGATCAGGCCCTTGTCCACCGAGCGATTCTTGATCGCCAGCAGACGGTCTACCGCTGCCTCGTTCCAAGGGTCGCAGCCCAAGCCCCAGACCGCTTCGGTCGGATAGGCAATCACCGCGCCTGCGCGAATTTCTCGTGCGGTTTCCAGCACACGCCACCTGTTGACCATTGCTCACTCTCCGGACTAAAGCTCTGCGCAGTTTACCGATGTTCTTTGCAAAACCCAGCCACAAAAACCACGCTAAAAAAGCTGGCGGCGCGCAAGCCAGCGCCCACTATCGCAGGTCACCAAGCCTTCAAGCTCAAGCTCCGTCAGCGTCGCCAGCACCTGCGACAACGCGCGCCCGCTGGCAATCGCCAAGGCTTCGCTGGTGTGCGGCGCCGCGTGCAGCAGTGCCACCAACGGATGGGTGACCGGCATCGGCGCAGGGCGGGACAACGCTTGCCAACCGCGCAGGCCTTCGAGGATGTGCTCGATGGACTCCACCAACGTTGCGCCATCGCGGATCAATTGATGACAGCCCTTGGCGCCGGGATGATGGATAGAGCCCGGGATCGCATACACCTCGCGCCCTTGCTCACCCGCCAGCCGCGCGGTGATCAACGAACCACTGGCCATGCCCGCTTCCACCACCAGCACCCCCAACGACAGCCCACTGATGATTCGATTGCGCCGCGGAAAGTTGGCCGCCTGCGGTGCGGCGTCCAGCGGAAACTCGGAAACCACTGCGCTGCCTTGGGCAATCATCGCTGCTGCGAGGTGGCGGTGGCGCTGTGGATAAAAGTTTTCGAGGCCTGTGCCGAGCACGCCGATTGTCTGCCCGCCGACATCCAGCGCCGCTTGATGTGCAGCGCCGTCGATACCCAAAGCCAAGCCGCTGGTGATGACAAAACCGGCGCTCGCCAGGCTGCGCGAAAAGGCCGCCGCAGTGTCCAGGCCAGGCCTGGAAGCACGGCGGCTGCCGACCATCGCCACCTGTGGTTTTTCAAGAATTTCAGGGTCGCCTGCAACAAATAATAACGGCGGCGCATCGTCAATCTGCGCAAGCAGTGCGGGGTACTCGGGCTGGTCCCACATCAGCAAATGCTGGGCGGGGCGCTCCAGCCACGCTAATGCGTGGCTGGCGCCATCACGTATTTCGGGGCTGCGTCGAGCCTCGGCGCTGCTGGCTGGCAACCCCAGCGAGCGCCAGGCGCTGGCCGGTGCACTGATCGCCTTTGAGGCAGAACCGAACGCGTCAATCAATACGCGAAAACGCTTGGGACCCAGTTCCGGCAGCCTGTGCAAGCGTAGTCGAGCTTCCAGTTCAGACGGGGAAATTTCACTGCTGTTTATCGGATACATTTGATCGTCCTCGACCGCAACAAGCTGTGGATAACTCTGTTGGTAACTTATTTAGCAAGCTACTTATTCAGTCTGTCGGGCAGCCTCGAATCGATCCATTACGGCCAGTGAGCGCGAAGCGCTGAGCACCACGCCATAACTGAGTTTTTCGTACGTGCGAAACACCAACACGGTGCCTGCACGCTCATCCGGCAGTGTTGTCGACGCCCCGCTGATAACGTCGCGCACGGTAGCGCCAGCCTTGATCACCGTCAGCAGTTGGCCTTCGAGCAGGCCGTCGCGGCGGCCCTTGTTCAAGGTCACGGCATCCCGCACGCCGATCTGGGTCACGCCTTTGGGGATGTCGATAATGTGCCCTTCGATAAAGGGTGCAGGCTTGGGCGTTTGCAGGTTGGCCAGCTCGACACGCGGTTCGGCACGCAGCAAACGGTCGCCCGGGCGCACTTCCTGGGTTACCCGTTGCACCGCCAGCGTGGTGAGGTCGCCAGCCGTTACAAACCGTGCGGTGCCGACGTCGTCGGCATTGATACCCAGCAATTCCTGGGTGTCGGGGTCGATGTAGGTTTTGCCCCGACGAAAGATCCCATAGGTTGGCTGGGCCGGGTCCAGGTGACCCCGCGCGTGCACACGCTCGCCATTGGCGCCGAGTACGCGACCGGCACCGGCCGCGACGATGTACGGCGCGTTGTCCAGTTCCTGGGGCGTATTGAGGATGCGGTTATGCACTAGAAAGTGCTGAATAGCCTGCTGCGTCGTTTGATTCAGCGCTTGGCCGGGCTTTGGAATCAGGGCCGTGGCGAGCGGTGCCCACAGCAGCAAGACGAGTAGCGATTTCCTCATGGGGTGAATCTCCTTTATTATGTACGTTCGCGTGAAATGCCATAGCCTTCGCGGCTTCCGAACGTTTCACACCGGCTGTGTGGGTCCATCCCAACGCCGATTTGCCTCTACCTCACATGTGCAGCAATTACGCTTATGGCTATTTTGAACATCCTCGAATTTCCCGACTCGCGCCTGCGCACGATCGCCAAACCGGTGGCCGTAGTGGACGACAAGGTTCGTCAGTTGGTCGATGACATGTTTGAAACAATGTATGAAGCACCGGGCATCGGCCTCGCCGCGACCCAGGTCAACGTGCATCAACGCGTCGTGGTCATGGACCTGTCGGAAGATCGCAGCGAACCTCGGGTGTTTATCAACCCCGAGTTCGAACCGCTGACCGAAGAGATGGGCGAATACCAGGAAGGCTGCCTGTCGGTGCCGGAGTTCTACGAGAACGTCGAACGCCCGGTACGCGTGAAGATCAAGGCCCTGGACCGTGACGGCAAGGCCTACGAGCTGGTTGCCGAAGGCCTGCTCGCGGTGTGCATTCAGCATGAATGCGACCACCTCAACGGCAAGCTGTTTGTTGATTACCTGTCCACGCTTAAACGCGACCGGATCAAGAAGAAGCTGGAAAAAAAGCATCGCCAGCAAGCTTGATTCCCTTCTTCCAAAGGCTTGCTGCGGCAAGCCTTTTTCTTTTGTGACTGTTTTTAACGAGACCTCCCATGACCGAGCCACTGCGCATAGTTTTTGCCGGCACTCCTGAATTTGCCGCCGAACACCTCAAGGCGTTGCTTGCCAGCCCTTATGAAGTCGTGGCGGTGTACACCCAACCGGATCGCCCGGCCGGTCGCGGGCAAAAACTGATGCCGAGCCCGGTCAAGCAACTGGCGCTTGAGCACACTATTGTTGTGCTGCAACCGCCGACCTTGCGCAACGCCGAGGCTCAAGCTGAGCTGGCAGCATTAAAACCGGACCTGCTGGTGGTGGTGGCTTATGGCTTGATCCTGCCGCAAGCCGTGCTGGATATTCCACGCCTGGGCTGCATCAACAGCCATGCGTCGCTGCTGCCACGCTGGCGCGGTGCGGCGCCGATTCAGCGCGCGGTGCAAGCCGGTGACAGTGAAAGCGGCGTGACCGTGATGCGCATGGAGGCGGGTCTGGACACCGGCCCGATGCTGCTTAAAGTGATTACCCCGATCAGCGCCGAAGACACCGGCGGCAGCCTGCACGACCGCCTCGCCGAGATGGGCCCGCCCGCCGTGATCCAGGCCATCGCAGGGCTCGCTGCCGGTACGCTGGAAGGCGAAGTACAGGACGACAGCCTGGCCACCTACGCGCACAAACTGAACAAAGATGAGGCCCGCATCGACTGGAGCCGCCCGGCCGTGGAGCTGGAGCGCCAAGTGCGCGCCTTCAACCCTTGGCCGGTCTGCCACAGCACGCTGAATGGCGAAGCCTTGAAAGTATTGGCCGCCACGCTGGCTGACGGCCAAGGCGCCCCCGGTGAGATCATCGGCGCCAGCAAGGACGGCCTGCTGGTGGCCTGTGGTGAGCAGGCGCTGTGCCTGACCCGTCTGCAATTGCCGGGTGGCAAAGCGCTTAATTTCAGCGATTTGTTCAACAGCCGTCGTGAGAAATTTGCCTTGGGCACCGTTCTCGGGGCGGTCGCGCAATGAACCCGCGTCTGGCCGCCGCCAAGGCTCTCGCCGCCGTACTCAACGGCAAGGCGTCGCTGAACAGTTCATTGCCGACTCAGATGGACAAGGTTGAAGACCGCGACCGTGGTTTCACCCAAGACCTGGCCTTTGGCACCGCGCGCTGGCAGCCTCGTTTGTCGGCGCTGGCCGCCAAGCTGCTGCAAAAGCCGTTCAAGGCAGCCGATGCGGATGTGGAAGCGCTGCTGCTGGTCGGCCTTTATCAGTTGCTGTACACCCGTGTGCCGGCCCACGCCGCCATCGGCGAAACCGTCGGTTGCGCCGAAAAACTCAAAAAACCTTGGGCCAAAGCCCTGCTCAATGCCGTATTGCGCCGCGCCCAGCGCGAGAGCGAAGCGCTGCTGGCCGAGCTGGAACACGACCCGGTGGTGCGCACCGCCCACCCGCGCTGGCTGCAAAAATCCCTCAAGGCGTTTTGGCCTGAACAATGGGAAGCCATTTGCGCGGCCAACAATGCCCACCCGCCGATGATTCTGCGGGTCAACCGCCGCCATCACCGCCGCGACGCGTACCTGCAATTGCTGAGCGCTGCCGGCATCGCGGCCACACCGTGCGTGTTCAGTGCGGACGGCATCGTGCTGGACGCGGCCAGCGACGTGCGCAGCCTGCCGGGCTTTGCCGAAGGCTGGGTCAGCGTGCAGGACGAAGCCGCGCAACTGGCCGCCGACCTGCTCGACCTGGCGCCCGGCCAGCGCGTGTTGGACGCCTGCTGCGCACCGGGCGGCAAGACCTGTCACATTCTCGAAGTCGAAAAAGACCTCGCTGGTGTGGTCGCGGTTGACCTGGAAGCCAAGCGGTTGGTGCGCGTGCGCGAAAACCTTGCGCGCCTGGGCCTGAGTGCCGACCTGATCGCCGCCGACGGCCGCGACACCGCCACGTGGTGGGACGGCAAACCGTTCCAGCGCATCCTGCTGGACGCGCCCTGTTCCGCCACCGGCGTGATCCGCCGCCACCCGGACATCAAGCTGACCCGCCAAGCTGATGACATCGCTGCCCTGGCCGCGCTGCAAGGCGAACTGCTCGACGCGCTGTGGCCGACGCTGGAAGTCGGCGGCATCCTGCTCTACGCCACCTGCTCGACCTTGCCCACCGAAAATACCGAAGTGATCGCGGCGTTCCTCGCTCGCACCAGTGGCGCACGTGAGCTGGACCTGGCCACGGCTGCCGGTATCAAGCAGCCGCATGGTCGCCAGTTGCTCGCGCAAGAAGGCGGGCACGATGGCTTCTACTACGCCAAACTGATCAAGATTGCCGCCGCGCGCGGCTGAATGGGTTTAAGGGAGTGACCGGATGAAAATCATCATCCTCGGGGCAGGGCAGGTGGGTGGCTCGCTGGCTGAACATTTGGCCAGCGAAGCCAACGACATCACCGTGGTCGACACCGATGCCGAGCGCTTGCGCAACCTTGGTGACCGCCTCGACATCCGCACCGTGCAAGGCCGCGCGTCATTCCCGACAGTGCTGCGCCAGGCGGGCGCCGACGATGCCGACATGTTGGTGGCCGTGACCAACAGCGACGAGACCAACATGGTCGCCTGCCAGGTCGCCCACACCCTGTTTCACACCCCGACCAAAATCGCCCGCGTGCGTGAGGCGGCTTACCTGACCCGCGCCGGCCTGTTCGACAACGACGCGATTCCAGTCGACGTGCTGATCAGCCCGGAGCAGGTGGTTACCCATTACATCAAGCGCCTGATCGAAATTCCCGGCGCCTTGCAGGTGATCGACTTCGCCGGCGGCAAAGCGCAATTGGTCGCGGTAAAAGCCTATTACGGCGGGCCGCTGGTGGGCCAGCAACTGCGCCAACTGCGCGAACACATGCCGAATGTGGAAACTCGCGTAGCCGCGATTTTCCGTCGCGACCGGCCGATTCTGCCGCAAGGCGATACGGTAATAGAGGCCGACGACGAAGTGTTTTTCATCGCCGCCAAGGCAAATATTCGCGCCGTCATGAGCGAAATGCGCCGCCTCGATGAAACCTACAAACGCATCGTCATCGCTGGCGGTGGGCAGATCGGCGAGCGCTTGGCCGAGGCGATTGAAAGCCGCTACCAAGTGAAAATCATCGAGATGAGCCCGGCGCGCTGCCGGCATTTGTCCGACACGCTCGACAGCACTGTCGTACTGCAAGGCAGTGCCTCGGACCGCGACCTGCTGATGGAAGAAAACATTGCCGACGCGGATATTTTCCTGGCCCTGACCAACGATGACGAGGCCAACATCATGTCTTCCTTGTTGGCCAAGCGGCTGGGGGCGAAGAAGGTGATGACCATCATCAACAACCCGGCTTACGTGGACCTGATTCAAGGCGGCGATATCGACATTGCCATCAGCCCGCAACTGGCGACCATCGGCACGTTGCTCGCGCACGTGCGCCGTGGCGACATTGTCAGCGTGCACTCGCTGCGGCGTGGCGCGGCGGAAGCCATCGAGGCAATTGCCCACGGCGATTCGAAGTCGAGCAAGGTTATCGGCAAAGCCATTCGCGATGTCGGCTTGCCGCCGGGCACCACCATTGGCGCGATCATCCGTGACGAAGAGGTGATCATCGCCCACGACGACACGGTAATTGCCACGGGCGACCACGTGATCCTGTTCCTTGTGGATAAAAAACACATCCGCGATGTGGAGAAGTTATTCCACGTTGGGCTGAGCTTCTTCTGACACAACGGAGTACACCTGCATGCTCGAATCGCTGGAGAAAATGCTCGCCAAGGGTGTGGATAACTCGCTGCTGCGCTTTGGTTTAGGCAAGGGTTATCTGGACCTGAAGGACTACGCCAAGGCGGCGGAGCATTTGCTCAGGTGCGTCGAATTTGATCCGAAGTACTCGGCGGCGTGGAAGCTGTTGGGCAAGGCGCAGCACGCGCAAGGTGACAGTGGCGCAGCACGACAGGCGTGGGAGAAGGGTATCGAAGCGGCCAAGGCGCATGGCGACAAACAGGCCGAGAAAGAGATGACGGTGTTCCTGAAGAAACTCGACCGCAAGGCCTGACGCGCTACCCAAGAGGTTGGCTTAACTGCTCAGGCCAAAAATGTGGGAGGGGGCTTGCTCCCGATAGCAGAGTGTCAGTCAATTTATCTGTAACTGATAGATCGCCATCGGGAGCAAGCCCCCTCCCACAGTGTTTGTTGTCGACCTTGAGTCAGCCGTATATCAATACCACCGCGCCTCACCCGGCGGGCGTTTCTTGAAGCGTTTCATGCTCCACATGTACTGGCTCGGGTAAGCGCCGACATAGCGCTCGACCACCTTGCTCATCGCCGCGCAGGAGGTGGCGGTATCGGTGCTGTACATGTCTTCCGGCGCGGCTTCCAGAATCACCTTGTAACCCGAGCCGTCCGGCAGCCGCAGGGCGTGCAGGAACACGCCAACCGCCTTGCCACCGGCGAGCATGTTCGGCACGAACTTGCTGGTGAGTGCCTGAGTGGCGAAGAACGGCACAAAGATGCCGGCCGATTCTGCCGGTTCCGGGTCGGCGGGAATGCCCACCTGGCCACCTTTACGCACTTCTTTGATCACACTGAGAATGCCTTCCTTGGTCGACGCCGCGACGCGGTTACCCAGTTGCACGCGCTGCTTGCGCAGCAAATCGTCCACCGCCTTGAGCTTGGGCGGGCGGTAGAAAATGATCGGTTTGCACTGGCTGCAATAGAAGTGGTTCAACACTTCCCAGTTGCCCAAGTGGCTGGTAATGCCGACCACACCTTTGCCCGAGGCCAAGGCTTGGTGCAACACGTCCAGGCCTTCGACTTCGCGCACCAGATCGATGGAGCGCTGCGCCGGCCAGATCCACGCACAGGCGCTTTCGGTCAGGGACTTGCCGATGTCCATCAAGCTCTGGCCGACCAAGCGCTCGCGCGCGGCAGGGTCCATGTCCGGGAAGCATTTGGAGAGGTTGATCCGCACCGTTTCGCGCGAGCGGTTCGGGGTTTTCCACATGATCCAGCCAATCGCCGTGCCGACGGCCTGTACAGCGCGCCAAGGCAGCAGGGCAAACAACCGCAGAGCGCCTACCAGCAAGGCGCCTTTAAACTTTTCCACAGGTCACTCCTGATCAAATGTAGTGCGCAAAACCGCCATTCTAACCGGCGTTGGCCAAAACCGCGTAACGGTCGCAGTCTTGGGTGTGGTCCATGACCATGCCCGAGGCCTGCATGAATGCGTAGCAAATGGTCGGGCCGACAAAGGTGAAGCCGGCTTTTTTCAAGGCTTTACTCATGGCTTCGGCCTCGGGTGTGATCGCCGGGACTTGGCTGCGGTCCTTGAAGTGATTGACCCTGGGCACGCCGCCGACAAACGACCAGAGCCAACCCACCGGATCTTCCAGCGCCAGCCAGGCGGCGGCGTTACGCCGAGTGGCGTTGAGCTTGAGGCGATTGCGCACAATGCCGGGGTCGAGCATCAGCGCTTCAATCTCGGCGTCGGTCAGTTGCGCCAAGCGCTGCGCATCAAAGCCGAACAGAACCTTTCGATAATGCTCGCGTTTGCGTAAAACGGTGATCCAGGACAGGCCCGCCTGGAACCCTTCGAGCAAAAGTAACTCGAACAAGCCCTGCGCATCGCGCAGCGGCGTTCCCCACTCCTGATCGTGATAAGCCATGTACAGCGGATCTTCAGAACACCAAAAGCAGCGTGGCATAAGGCTCCAGGGGATGGTGGCGCGGCCGAATCGGGTATACTCCCGCTCTTTAAATCGCAGCCCAAGTAACAGGTGAATTTCGTGAGCCAGCCTACGCCAGCCGTGCGTACCTTCCAAGACTTGATCCTCGCCCTCCAGCAATACTGGGCCGAGCAAGGTTGTGTGGTACTTCAGCCCTACGATATGGAAGTAGCGCCGGCACTTTCCACACCGCTACCTTCCTGCGGGCCATCGGCCCGGAAACCTGGAACGCCGCTTATGTGCAGCCCAGTCGTCGCCCGACTGACGGCCGCTACGGCGAAAACCCTAACCGCCTGCAGCACTACTATCAGTTTCAGGTGGTGTTGAAGCCAAACCCGGACAACTTTCAGGAGCTGTACCTCGGCTCGCTGAAACATGTTGGCCTGGACCCACTGGTGCACGACATCCGTTTCGTCGAAGACAACTGGGAGTCGCCAACGCTGGGCGCCTGGGGCCTGGGTTGGGAAGTTTGGCTGAACGGCATGGAAGTCACGCAGTTCACGTACTTCCAGCAAGCCGGCGGCATTGAGTGCTACCCGGTGACCGGCGAGATCACCTACGGGCTCGAGCGCCTGGCCATGTACCTGCAGGGCGTGGACTCGGTGTACGACCTGGTGTGGGCTGACGGCCCGTTCGGCAAAGTCACCTATGGCGATGTGTTCCACCAGAACGAAGTGGAGCAATCCACTTACAACTTCGAACACGCCAACGTCGAAAAACTCTTCGAACTGTTCGACTTCTATGAAAGCGAAGCCAAGCGCCTGATCGAACTCGACCAGCCGCTGCCGTTGCCGAGCTATGAAATGGTCTTGAAGGCGTCCCATACCTTCAACCTGCTGGACGCCCGCCGTGCCATCTCGGTAACCGCGCGTCAGCAATACATTCTGCGTGTACGCACCCTGGCGCGTTCCGTCGCCCAAGCCTACCTGCTGGCTCGCGCCAAGCTGGGCTTCCCGATGGCAACCCCGGACCTGCGTGATGAAGTGTTGGCTAAGCTGGAGGCTGCACAATGAGTGCTCAAGATTTTTTGGTTGAACTGGGCACCGAAGAGCTGCCACCCAAGGCGCTCAATACCCTGGCCGATGCGTTCCTGGCCGGTATCGAAAAAGGCCTGCACAGCGCTGGCCTGAAGTTTGAAGCGAAAAAAGTCTACGCCGCGCCACGTCGCCTGGCCGTGTTGCTGACCGCGCTGGAAACCCAGCAACCGGACCGCAGCATCAACCTCGACGGCCCGCCGCGTCAGGCGGCGTTCGACGCAGAAGGTAACCCGACTCAAGCCGCGCTGGGTTTTGCCAAGAAGTGTGGCGTCGAGCTGAGTGAAATCGACCAGAGCGGCCCGAAACTGCGTTTCAGCCAGGTCATCACCGGCAAGCCAACCGCCAGCCTGTTGCCGACTATCGTTGAAGACTCGCTGAACGACTTGCCGATCCCCAAGCGCATGCGTTGGGGTGCGCGCAAAGAAGAATTCGTACGCCCAACCCAGTGGTTGGTGATGTTGCTCGGTGACCAGGTCATCGATTGCACGATCCTCGCCCAAACCGCAGGTCGCGAATCGCGTGGTCACCGCTTCCACCACCCGCAAGCTGTGCGCATCACCTCGCCGGCCAACTATGCCGCCGACCTGCGCGCCGCCTACGTGCTGGCCGATGCCAACGAGCGTCGCGAACTGATCAGCAAACGCACCGAAGAGCTGGCCCGCCAGCAGGAAGGCACCGCTATCGTGCCGCCAAGCCTGCTTGATGAAGTTACCGCGCTGGTTGAGTGGCCGGTGCCGCTGGTGTGCTCGTTCGAAGAACGTTTCCTCGACGTGCCGCAAGAAGCGCTGATCACCACCATGCAGGACAACCAGAAGTATTTCTGCCTGCTGGACGTGGACGGCAAATTGCTGCCGCGCTTCATCACCGTGGCCAACATCGAAAGCAAGGACCCGCAACAGATCATCGCCGGTAACGAGAAAGTCGTTCGCCCGCGCCTGACCGACGCCGAGTTCTTCTTCAAGCAAGACAAAAAGCAGAAGCTCGAAGACTTCAACCTGCGCCTGCAAAACGTGGTGTTCCAGGAAAAACTCGGCAGCGTTTACGACAAAGCCGTACGCATTTCCAAGCTGGCCGCTTACATTGCGCCGCGCATCGGCGGTGACGCTGCCTGGGCTGCGCGCGCGGGCGTGCTGTCCAAATGCGACCTGGCCACCGAGATGGTGGGCGAGTTCCCTGAGATGCAAGGCGTTGCCGGTTACTACTACGCCCTCAACGATGGCGAGCCGGACGAAGTAGCCCTGGCGCTGAACGAGCAGTACATGCCGCGCGGTGCCGGCGCAGAATTGCCGACCACCTTGACCGGTGCGGCCGTGGCCATCGCCGACAAGCTCGATACGCTGGTCGGTATCTTCGGTATCGGCATGTTGCCCACCGGCAGCAAAGACCCATATGCCCTGCGCCGTGCCGCGCTGGGCGTGCTGCGCATCCTGATCGACAAAAAGCTCGACCTCGACCTGACCCAAGCCGTGGTGTTCGCGGTCGGCCAGTTCGGCGCCAAGGTCAAACAAGCCGGCTTGGCCGAGCAAGTGCTCGAATTCGTCTTCGACCGCCTGCGTGCGCGTTACGAAGACGAAGGCGTGGACGTGTCCGTGTACCTGTCGGTGCGTGCCCTGCAACCGGGTTCGGCGCTGGACTTCGACCAACGCGTGCAAGCCGTGCAAGCGTTCCGCAAACTGCCGGAGGCCGATGCACTGGCTGCCGTGAACAAGCGCGTGTCGAACCTGCTGAGCAAGGCCGATAACCTCGGCAATACCGAAGTCGACCCTGGGCTGTTTGCCGATGCCAAAGAGTTCTCACTGAACTCCGCCATCGCCAAAGCCGAAAACGCGGTGAAGCCGTTGATCGCCGAGCGTAATTACGCCGAAGCGTTGGCGCGACTGGCCAGCTTGCGTGAGCCGGTGGATGCGTTCTTCGAAGCCGTAATGATCAATGCCGAAGATGCGGGTGTACGCAAAAACCGCTACGCCATGCTGGCGCGTCTGCGCGGCTTGTTCGTCAATATCGCTGATATTTCGACGCTGAGCTGACCATGGTGAAACTGCTGATTCTCGATCGGGACGGGGTGATTAATTATGACTCCGACGCTTACATCAAATCGGTGGCGGAATGGATTCCACTGCCCGGCTCGATTGAGGCCATCGCGCAGTTGAGCAAAGCCGGCTGGACGGTGGCCATCGCTACCAACCAGTCCGGCATCGCCCGCGGTTACTACGACATCGCCACGCTGGACGCCATGCACGCGCGCTTGCGCACGTTGGTGGCCGAGCAGGGCGGTGAGCTGGGGTTGGTGGTGTATTGCCCACACGGGCCGGATGAGGGCTGCGATTGCCGCAAACCCAAGCCCGGGATGTTGAAAACCATTGCAGAACATTACAAGGTACCGCTGGCTGGGCTATGGTTTGTCGGGGATAGCCTCGGTGACCTGGAGGCGGCCAAAGCCGTCGACTCTCAGCCAGTTTTGGTGAAGACCGGGAAAGGCGAAAAGACCCAGGCGAAAAACCTGCCGGTAGGCACCTTGATTTTTGACGATCTGGCGGCGGTTGCCGCAGAACTTATTAACAACTAGCCGCCCCGACGTCCTGATCAGGATTGCTCGGGAGTGCGCTTTTAGCAGGCGGGCCATGACCCGCAACGGTAAATGCTGCCATGTCGATCTTGCAGGCCATCAGAACCTTTTTCTTTTACCTGCTGCTGGGCACCAGTTCGTTTCTCTGGTGCACCCTGAGCTTTTTTATTGCGCCGTTCCTGCCGTTTAAGGCGCGCTATCGTTTTATCAACGTTTATTGGTGCCGCTGCGCGTTGTGGCTGAGCAAGGTATTCCTCGGCATCCGCTTCGAAATCAAGGGCGCTGAAAACGTCCCGCAGCAGCCTTGCGTGATTCTGTCGAACCACCAGAGCACGTGGGAGACGTTCTTCCTCTCGGCGTACTTCTCGCCGCTTAGCCAGGTACTCAAGCGTGAGCTGCTGTACGTGCCTTTTTTCGGCTGGGCCATGGCCATGCTGCGACCGATCGCTATCGACCGGGATAACCCCAAGGCTGCGCTCAAGCACGTGGCCAAGAAGGGCGACGAGTTGCTCAAAGATGGCGTTTGGGTGCTGATCTTCCCGGAAGGTACTCGCGTGCCGTTCGGCACTGTCGGCAAGTTTTCGCGCGGCGGCACAGCACTCGCGGTCAATGCCAACCTGCCGGTGCTGCCGATTGCGCACAACGCCGGCAAGTTCTGGCCGAAAACCGGCTGGGCGAAACGTGCCGGCACGATCACCGTGGTGATTGGCCAGCCCATGTACGCCGAAGGCGAAGGCCCGCGTGCAATTGCCGCGTTGAATGACCGCGCTGCGGCATGGAACGAAGCGCAGCAACGCGCCATGGGTTCGTTGCCGCCGGAGCCTGTTGTGGTCGAGACGCCAGTGCTATAAAAAATTGTGGATAACCTGTGTACGGTTTGTGCGAAAACTGCCATTTTTTGTCCATAACGAGCTGATTTTATTACATATTTCTTAAGCTCATAAAATATCGAAAACCGTGCATAAGTTTTTCGCGCATTAAAAAACCGGTCCTTGAGACCGGTTTTTTATGCACAACCAAAAAGCCGGATATTTCAGTGGTCCAGCAACGGCAATCGCAGGCTGAAGGTAGAGCATCTACCCAACTCGCTTTGACATAAAATGCGCCCGCCGTGACGCTCTATCACCGCTTTAACCATCGTCAGGCCCAGCCCTAAACCCTCGCTGCCTTGCGCCGAATCAAACCGCCTATATTGGCTGAACAGCTCCGGCAGATCTGCTGCGGCTTTGGCCAACTGCACGAAGGCTTCAGTGAGGTTCAAGGCTCGCTTAACCTGTTGCTCGATCCGGGCACATATCGGTGAGGTGTCGTTATGCACATCCAGCAACGCCAGGATCGCCGAGAGGGCAGGGCGAACGCCATTGTGCAGCGGCGGATACCCCAGGTCGGCGAGTTGCTCCAGGATGTTTTCAGTCACCAGGTCATTACCAAACACTTCACGAGCAACGCGGTTGGCAATTGCGGGGCGAATGATGACCTCAGCAAACCGTTCCGCCCCAACGAGCTAAAGGCTCGATGTCAGCGCTGTTTTATGCCGCCACGGCCTGCAAAAATCTTCCACCCATGAAGTACAGAGTTTCAACGACCTTACCTTCGACGATGCGGAGCTGACCGTCACCCGCGCGGGTAAACCGATCACATTGACCGAGCGCGAATACCGCTTGGCGAGCTGCTTGTTTGCCAACCTGACACGCCCGCTGTCTCGGGAATACCTGTATGAGCGCTTCTGGACGCATGAGGAAATAGTCTCATCGCGGCCACTCGACACGCATATCTATCGGCTGCGCAACAAGCTGGGGCTGACCGCGGATCGCGGTTGGCAGTTGCTGACGATTTATGGGTATGGGTATCGATCGGAGAGTGTGACGCCGGCCTAAGCTCGCTGAGAAATGCGATGTTCCACGTGGAGCATTCTCAAATATCGCGCAATAAAAAAGGCCAACGCTAAGCGTTGGCCTTTTTGTTGTAGCAGGGTTACCTGATCAGAAATCCAAGTTGGACACTGCCAGGGCGTTGCTCTCGATGAAGTCACGACGTGGCTCGACCGCATCACCCATCAGGGTGTTGAAGATCTGGTCCGCGCCAATGGCGTCTTCGATGGTCACGCGCAGCATGCGACGCTGAGCGGGGTCCATGGTGGTTTCCCACAGTTGATCCGGGTTCATTTCGCCCAGACCTTTGTATCGCTGGATGGTATGGCGCTTGGTGCTTTCGGCCATCAGCCAGTCGAGGGCTTCTTTGAATTCCTTGACCTGCTTCTTGCGTTCACCACGTTGAATATAAGCACCGTCGTCCAACAGCGTGCTCAGTTGCGCGCCCAAGGTTACGACCGTCTTGTAGTCATTGCTGCCGAAGAAGTCGCGGTTGAAGGTGACGTAGTTCGACAGGCCGTGGGAGATCAGTTCAACCTCTGGCAGCCACACGTTACGTTCACGGTCTTCACGCAGGCTGGCTTTGTAGACCAGGCCAGACTTCTCGACAGTGCGCAGGCGCACTTCGTATTGGGCCAGCCAATCCTGCATCGCCGCATGGTCACCCAACTGCTCAAGGCTTACAGCCGGCAGGTAGATGAAGTGTTCGGTGAGTTCCTGAGGGTACAGGCGCGACAGACGCTTGAGGGTCTTCATGACCATGCGGAAGTCGTTAACCAGACGCTCCAGCGACGCACCGGAGATGCCCGGGGCTTCGTCATTCAAGTGCAGGCTTGCATCTTCCAGGGCCGACTGCGTCATGTACTCTTCCATGGCGTCGTCGTCTTTGATGTATTGCTCTTGCTTGCCCTTTTTCACTTTGTACAACGGCGGCTGAGCGATGTAGATGTAACCACGCTCGATCAACTCCGGCAGCTGACGGAAGAAGAAGGTCAGCAACAGCGTACGGATGTGCGAACCGTCGACGTCAGCATCGGTCATGATGATGATGTTGTGGTAGCGCAACTTCTCGATGTTGTACTCGTCGCGGCCGATACCGCAGCCCAGCGCCGTGATCAACGTGCCGACTTCCTGAGAGGAAATCATCTTGTCGAAGCGGGCTTTCTCAACGTTGAGGATCTTGCCTTTCAACGGCAGGATAGCCTGGGTGCGACGGTTACGACCCTGCTTGGCGGAACCGCCAGCAGAGTCACCTTCCACCAGGTACAGCTCGGAGAGGGCAGGGTCTTTCTCTTGGCAGTCGGCCAGTTTGCCCGGCAAGCCTGCGATGTCCAACGCGCCTTTACGACGGGTCATCTCACGGGCTTTACGTGCTGCTTCACGCGCACGTGCGGCGTCGATCATCTTGCCGACAACCAGCTTGGCTTCGTTCGGGTTCTCGAGCAGGAAATCGGAGAAGTACTTGCCCATCTCCTGTTCCACTGCGGTCTTCACTTCGGAAGACACCAGCTTGTCTTTGGTCTGGGAACTGAATTTAGGGTCTGGCACTTTCACCGAGATAATCGCCGTCAGGCCTTCTCGAGCATCGTCACCGGTGGTGGCGACTTTATGCTTCTTGGCCAAGCCTTCAGCTTCGATGTAGTTGTTCAGGTTACGCGTCAGCGCGGAACGGAAACCCACCAAGTGAGTGCCGCCGTCGCGTTGTGGAATGTTGTTGGTGAAGCACAACAGGTTCTCGTTAAAGCTGTCGTTCCACTGCAGGGCGATTTCCACGCCGATGCCGTCTTCGCGCTGGATGTTGAAGTGAAACACCTGGTTAACCGCAGTCTTGTTGGTGTTCAGGTATTCAACAAATGCACGCAGGCCGCCTTCGTATTTGAACAGCTCTTCTTTGCCGCTGCGCTCGTCCTTGAGGACGATACCCACACCGGAGTTGAGGAAGGACAGTTCACGAATGCGCTTGGCCAGGATGTCCCAGCTGAAGTGAATATTCTTGAAGGTCAGGTCAGACGGTTTGAAGTGGATCTGCGTACCGGTGGTTTCACTCTCGCCAACGATTTTCATCGGCTCCTGTGGAACGCCATGCACGTAGGTCTGTTCCCAGATTTTGCCGCTACGGCGAACCGTAAGCACCAACTCTTCGGACAGCGCGTTCACGACGGACACACCTACACCGTGCAAACCGCCGGAGACTTTATAGGAGTTGTCGTCGAACTTACCGCCGGCGTGGAGCACAGTCATGATGACCTCTGCCGCCGATACGCCTTCTTCTTTATGCACATCGACCGGAATGCCGCGACCGTTGTCGCGCACGGTGATGGATTCATCCGGGTGGATGATGATGCTGATGTCGTCGCAGTGACCGGCCAAAGCTTCGTCGATGGAGTTGTCGACCACCTCGAACACCATGTGGTGCAGACCGCTACCATCATCGGTGTCGCCGATGTACATACCGGGACGTTTGCGTACGGCATCCAAACCTTTCAGCACTTTAATGCTGGTCGAGTCGTACGTGTTTTCTTCGCTCATGCCTTCACTCCCGGTGGTCGTGGGTCTGGGTGATACGGCCTTGTTCCACGTGGAACAAAGCGACTGGCGTTTCCGTCTGCCAGCCTTCCCTCAATAATTCGTGGTCTACACAGGTGATAAACACCTGGCAGCGTAAGTCTTCCAACAAGCGGCATAACGCGCGGCGGTGTTGCTCGTCGAGTTCAGACGGCAAGTCATCCACCAGATAAATACACTGACCGCGGCGGGCCTGGCTAACCAGGTGACCCTGCGCGATCCGCAATGCACACACCACCAATTTCTGCTGACCACGGGACAAGATGTCCGCGGCATTATGTGCGCCTAATCTAAGGCGCAAATCAGCGCGTTGGGGGCCTGCCTGGGTGTGACCAATTTGCTGATCCCGTTGTAAAGAGGTGGCGAGCACTGCGCTCAGCTCACGTTCTTTATCCCAACCACGGTAGTAACTCAGCGTCAGCCCCTCGAGATCCAACAACTCACTCAAGGTCTGTTCAAAGACTGGTTTCAAGGCTTTGATATAGGCGCGGCGGTATTCATCTATTTCGTCGCTGGCCAGGCACAGTTCCCGGTCCCAAGCTGCTTGCGAAGCGGCGTCAAGTGTACCATGCCGCAGCCACGAGTTCCGCTGCCGCAGGGCCTTCTGCAACCGCTGCCACGTGGCCATAAACCGTGGTTCCACGTGGAACACTCCCCAATCGAGGAACTGTCTGCGGATTTTTGGCGCGCCCTCTAAAAGGCGGAAACTGTCGGGGTTGATCAGTTGCAGCGGCAGAATTTCCGCAAGCTGCGCGGCACTGCGAGCATTTTGCCCATCAATGCGAATTTGAAATTCACCGCCGCGATCACGAGATATGCCCAGGCTGCTGTGCCCGCCCTCAGCCAATTCGACTTGGCCAAACACCGTGCATGCCAATTGCTCGTACTGAATCACCGGCAACAGGCGCGCGCTACGAAAGGAACGCGCAAGCCCCAGCAAATGGATGGCTTCCAGCACGCTGGTTTTGCCACTGCCGTTGGCGCCATGGAGGATATTGATGCGGGGGGAGGGGGAGAAGGTCACCGGGTGCAGATTGCGCACCGCGGTGACCGAGACGCGACTGAGGGACATCTAGCTTCTGCTGAGCATGGTTACAGGCGCATCGGCATAACAACGTAAGCCGAGTCGTCGTTGTCGGATTCTTGCACCAAGGCGCTGCTGTTGGAGTCAGACAGAATCAGGCGTACCTGTTCAGTCGTCATCACGCCGAGTACGTCGAGCAGGTAACTCACGTTAAAGCCGATCTCCAGCGAACCGCCGTTGTAGTCGACGCCCACTTCTTCTTCCGCTTCTTCTTGCTCCGGGTTATTTGCCTGGATTTTCAGCTGACCATTAGCCAGTTGCAGGCGAATACCACGGTACTTCTCGTTCGACAGAATCGCGGTACGGCTGA
This sequence comes from Pseudomonas kitaguniensis, assembly GCF_009296165.1. Taxonomy (GTDB): domain Bacteria; phylum Pseudomonadota; class Gammaproteobacteria; order Pseudomonadales; family Pseudomonadaceae; genus Aquipseudomonas; species Aquipseudomonas kitaguniensis. The sequence goes on from NZ_VUAZ01000130.1 coordinate 18,428, forward strand.
ACGCTTCGCGCAGGGCCTGACGATCACCGACCACCAGCTTGTCGCCACCTTTAGGCAGCACGCGCTCGTAGTCCGGGAACTTGCCGTCAACCAGCTTGGAGGTAAAGGTGAACTCGCCGGTGGTTGCACGGATGTGGTGCTGACCGAGGACGATACTCACGTTGCCTTCCGGCTCGGTGAGCAACCGTGCCAGTTCAAGGATACCTTTACGCGGCACGATGACCTGGTGACGGTCCGGCTGACCGATATCGGCCTTCATCGAACACATCGCCAAGCGGTGGCCGTCGGTGGCGACTGCACGGATGATGCCTTCCGACACCTCAAGCAGCATGCCATTGAGGTAGTAACGCACGTCCTGTTGAGCCATGGCGAAGCTGGTGCGCTCGATCAAACGGCGCAGTTTGCTTTGTTCAAGGCTGCACGTCAGCGAGCCAGGGCCTTCTTCCACCGTCGGGAAGTCGTTGGCAGGCAACGTCGACAGGGTGAAGCGACTGCGCCCGGCTTTGACCACCAACTTTTGCTCATCAACCTTGATGTCGATCAGCGCGTCGTTGGGCAAGCTTTTGCAGATGTCCATCAGCTTGCGCGCCGGCACCGTAATTTCGCCCGGTTCTGCAGGTTCTTCCAGCTGTACACGACCCACCAGTTCGACTTCCAGGTCGGTACCGGTGAGGGACAATTGCTGGCCTTCGACAACCAGCAATACGTTGGAAAGCACCGGCAAGGTCTGTCGGCGCTCAACGACGCCTGCGACCAGTTGCAGGGGTTTCAACAGGGCTTCGCGTTGAATGGTGAAATGCATGGTCTAGTCCCTTGCCTTAATAAGCTGCGCTGGTGTCATCACGTAGTCAGTGTACGCAGCAGGTTCTTGTAGTCCTCGCGAATATCCGCGTCGGATTCCTTAAGTTCGTTGATCTTTCGGCAGGCGTGCAAAACCGTGGTGTGGTCGCGACCGCCAAACACATCACCGATTTCCGGCAGGCTGTGGTTGGTCAACTCTTTAGAGAGCGCCATCGCCACCTGACGGGGACGTGCTACCGAGCGCGAACGGCGCTTGGACAGCAGGTCGGAAATCTTGATCTTGTAGTACTCGGCAACGGTGCGCTGAATGTTATCCACACTCACCAGCTTGTCTTGCAGCGCCAGCAAGTCTTTCAGGGATTCGCGGATCAGCTCGATGGTGATGTCGCGGCCCATGAAGTGCGAGTGAGCGATGACACGCTTGAGCGCGCCTTCCAGTTCACGCACGTTGGAGCGAATACGTTGGGCGATAAAAAACGCCGCATCGTGGGGCAGATCGACTTTCGCCTGGTCGGCCTTTTTCATCAAGATGGCAACGCGGGTTTCAAGCTCCGGCGGCTCGACCGCAACGGTCAGGCCCCAGCCGAAGCGCGACTTCAAGCGTTCTTCCAGGCCTTCGATTTCTTTCGGGTAACGGTCGCTGGTCAAGATGACCTGCTGGCCGCCTTCGAGCAGGGCGTTGAAGGTGTGGAAAAACTCTTCCTGGGAACGCTCTTTGCGCGCAAAGAATTGAATGTCATCGATCAACAGTGCATCGACAGACCGATAGAAGCGCTTGAACTCGTTAATTGCGTTGAGCTGCAAGGCCTTGACCATGTCGGCCACGAAGCGCTCCGAGTGCAGGTACACGACCTTGGCATTCGGGTTCTTCTTTAATAGATGGTTACCCACAGCGTGCATCAAGTGCGTCTTACCCAAACCAACGCCGCCATACAGGAACAGCGGGTTGTAACCGTGCTTGGGGTTATCAGCCACCTGCCAGGCAGCCGCGCGGGCCAACTGGTTGGATTTACCTTCGACGAAGTTTTCAAAGGTAAACGTGCGGTTCAGGTAACTGGTGTGCTTCAGCGCGCCTTCAACCTGCACGGTGCGCTGTTCGGCGCGTACCGGTGCTTGTTGGGAGCTGGCACCCGCCATTGGGTCAAAGCTGTCGCGCGACGGCTCTTCATTAATAGGCGCGTTTTTCTGCGACGTGGATTTCGAAGACGCTTGGGCAACGGGCGCTTGCACGTTATTAACAGGTGCCGAGGTTTGCTGCGCCTGCGAAGCACTTGCCGCCAACGGCGCATTCGGAGCCGCGCGCGGTGCGGAGCTGCGTTTGCTGCCTATTAATAAGGAAAGAACGGGCGCGATGCCATTGCCGTGTTCATCGAGCAATTCGAGAACGCGGCTCAGGTACTTCTCGTTAACCCAGTCGAGAACAAAACGATTCGGCGCGTAGACACGCAACTCGTCGCCTTCGGCTTCGACCTGTAGCGGACGGATCCAGGTGTTGAATTGCTGGGCAGGCAGCTCTTCGCGCAAAAGCTCCACGCACTGCTGCCAAAGTTCCACTGACACGGATATCCCCTAAGTTGAAAGCCGGTGAGGCAAAAACAGCCGCCATTGTAGCGGTCAGCCGCCTACTTATCCACATGTAGGTTGCTCACAAGGCAGCCAAAATCAACGCGTTAAGCATCAAAAAGCCGACCAGTGGTGTGTGCATAAGCTCTGTGGATAAGCGCACCTAAGCCCGTTGCACAAGTGGGGTCGAAAGTCTGTGGGTAACTGGCCTGTGGATAACAAGCCATTCCACACACAGCTTATCCGACAGCGCAGCACAGGCAGAGCACCGTTTCTCCCCCGCTTTGTCATCCTCTGTACAGCACGTAAAACGTGGCCTAAAGGTAGTTATCCACAGATAAGTGGCCCTATAGCTTTTATAAGCTTTACAGAAAAGCTTTAAATAACTTCCTTCTTTATTTTTATATCTATGGCACTGCTCATGAAAGCCCGGTCGGACAAAAACGTGGCGAGGGGCCACAAACATATAATTAGAGGAAAAGCTGGTTGGAAATTGACCTAGAGGCTTGCTTTCTCTAGAATCGCCGGTCTCTTAAAACGGGGGCCATTCCGGCCCGTTGTGGACGAACCAGGTAACAACGCCATGAAACGTACTTTCCAACCAAGCACCATCAAACGCGCCCGTACTCACGGCTTCCGTGCTCGCATGGCTACCAAGAACGGCCGTGCTGTCCTGTCGCGTCGCCGCGCCAAAGGTCGTGCGCGTCTGGCAGTTTGATAATCCGGTACTGGTGGTGAGTCAGGACTTCAGTCGGGAAAAGCGTCTGCTAACCCCCCGGCATTTCAAGGCAGTCTTTGACTCCCCCACCGGCAAGGTTCCGGGGAAAAATCTCCTGCTCCTTGCGCGTAACAACGATCTTGATCACCCCCGTCTCGGGTTGGTGATCGGCAAGAAGAGCGTAAAGCTCTCCGTTGAGCGCAATCGCCTCAAGCGTCTGATGCGCGAATCGTTTCGCCTCCACCAGGACACTCTGGTTGGTTGGGATATTGTTATCGTCGCGCGCAAAGGCTTGGGGGACGTAGAAAACCCCGAATTGATTCAGCATTTCGGCAAGCTCTGGAAACGTTTGGCGCGTACCAATAAGCCAGCACCAGCAGTCAGCACCGAAACTGTAGGGGTATACAGCACCAATGCGTAAACTGGCCCTCGTTCCGATCCAGTTTTACCGTTATGCCATTAGTCCTCTGATGGCTAACCACTGTCGTTTCTACCCCAGTTGTTCCTGCTACGCGTTAGAGGCCATAGAAAATCATGGCCTTGTGCGCGGTGGCTGGCTGGCCTTTCGTCGTTTAGGTCGCTGTCATCCGTGGAATCCCGGTGGTTATGACCCGGTTCCGCCTATCCCTACCTCCCGTTCTTCTTCGATGGCCGAGTAATCATGGATATTAAACGCACGATCCTGATCGTCGCCCTGGCAATCGTGTCCTACGTCATGGTTCTTAAGTGGAACCAGGACTACGGCCAAGCTGCCCTGCCGACTCAGAATGTTGCTACCAATCAGGCTGCGCCGGCTATTTCGGACACGCCTCTGGGTACCAATGCGTCCGCGAGTGCCGATGTTCCCAGCGCGAATGGCGAGACAAGCGCCCCTCTAGAAACGCCAGTGGTCACCAATAAAGACCTCATCCATGTAAAAACGGATGTGCTCGACCTGGCTATCGACCCACAAGGTGGTGATATCGCGCAGTTGAAACTGCCGCTGTATCCACGTCGCCAAGACCATCCGGATGTGCCGTTCCAACTGTTTGATAACGGTGGCGAACGTACTTATCTGGCACAAAGCGGCCTGACCGGCACTGACGGTCCGGATGCGCGTGCTACCGGTCGTCCGGTTTATTCGACCGAACAAAAGACTTATCAACTGGCTGATGGCCAGAACCAGTTGAACGTCGACCTGAAATTCAGTCAGGACGGCGTCAACTACATCAAGCGTTTCAGCTTTACCCGCGGTTTGTACGACTTGAAGGTCACTTACCTGATCGACAACGAAAGTGCCAAGCCGTGGACGGGCAACCTGTTTGCCCAGCTTAAGCGTGACAACAGCGCCGATCCTTCTTCCAGCACCGCCACCGGCACCGCGACTTACCTGGGCGCAGCCCTGTGGACAAGTGGCGAGCCGTACAAAAAAGTGTCGATGAAAGATATCGACAAGGGCGCGCTGAAAGAAACCGTTCAAGGTGGCTGGGTTGCCTGGTTGCAACACTACTTCGTGACCGCATGGATCCCGAACAAGGGTGAAGCCAACCTGGTTCAAACCCGCAAAGACAGCCAAGGCAACTACATCATTGGCTTTACTGGCCCGGCGTTGAACGTCGCTCCAGGTGCCAAGGCTGAAACCAGCGCCACTCTGTACGCCGGCCCGAAAAGCCAGGCCGTGCTGAAAGAGTTGTCCCCAGGTCTGGAACTGACAGTGGACTACGGCATTCTGTGGTTCATTGCCCAGCCGATTTTCTGGTTGCTGCAACATATCCACAGCATCGTCGGTAACTGGGGCTTCTCGATTATCTTCCTGACCATGCTGATCAAGGGGATCTTCTTCCCTCTGTCGGCAGCCAGCTACAAGTCGATGGCGCGCATGCGTGCCGTGGCACCGAAACTGGCCGCGCTGAAAGAGCAACATGGTGATGACCGGCAGAAAATGTCGCAGGCCATGATGGAGCTGTACAAGAAAGAGAAGATCAACCCGCTGGGTGGATGCTTGCCGATTCTGGTGCAGATGCCGGTGTTCCTGTCGCTGTACTGGGTACTCCTGGAAAGCGTAGAGATGCGCCAGGCACCGTTCATGCTGTGGATAACTGACCTGTCGATCAAAGACCCGTTCTTTATCCTGCCGATCATCATGGGCGCAACCATGTTTATCCAGCAGCGTTTGAACCCGACTCCGCCGGACCCGATGCAGGCGAAGGTCATGAAAATGATGCCAATCATCTTCACCTTCTTCTTCTTGTGGTTCCCAGCCGGTCTGGTGCTGTACTGGGTGGTCAACAACGTGTTGTCGATCTCTCAACAGTGGTACATCACACGTAAAATCGAAGCGGCTACCAAAAAAGCTGCGGCGTAATTTACTCTGTGGATAACCACTCAAGACGCCCCCTAGTGGGGCGTTTTGCTTTCCGTCACTTTTGTTCTGGAACCTGCTGATGAGCTTTCCTCGTGAAACCATCGCTGCTGTCGCTACCGCTCAGGGTCGTGGCGGTGTCGGTATCGTTCGAATTTCCGGGCCGCTTGCAGGCGTTGCAGCCAAGGCGATCAGCGGCCGCGAGTTGAAACCGCGCTATGCGCATTACGGTGCCTTTCTGGACGCCGATGAAACGGTGTTGGACGAAGGCCTGGCGCTGTATTTTCCGGGGCCCAATTCCTTCACCGGTGAGGACGTTCTGGAATTACAGGGCCACGGTGGCCCGGTGGTGCTGGATATGTTGCTGCAGCGCTGCCTGCAACTGGGGTGCCGCTTGGCGCGCCCGGGTGAGTTCAGCGAGCGCGCATTCCTCAACGACAAACTCGACCTGGCTCAGGCCGAAGCCATTGCTGACTTGATCGAGGCCAGTTCTGCACAGGCGGCGCGCAATGCGTTGCGCTCGTTGCAGGGCGCTTTCTCTTTGCGTGTGCATAACTTGACCGAGCAGTTGATCAGCCTGCGCATCTACGTTGAGGCGGCGATTGATTTTCCCGAAGAAGAAATCGACTTTCTCGCCGATGGCCACGTTCTGGCAATGCTGGATAAAGTCCGTGATGAGTTATCCACAGTACTGCGTGAAGCGGGCCAGGGTGCCTTGCTGCGCGACGGGATGACCGTTGTGATTGCCGGGCGGCCGAATGCCGGCAAATCGAGCCTGCTGAATGCCCTGGCAGGGCGTGAAGCCGCGATCGTGACTGAGATCGCCGGCACCACGCGGGACATCTTGCGTGAACATATCCACATCGATGGCATGCCGCTGCACGTGGTCGACACCGCCGGGTTGCGCAACACAGAAGACCAGGTAGAAAAAATTGGCGTGGAACGAGCGCTAAAAGCCATAAGCGAAGCAGACCGCGTGCTGTTGGTGGTCGATGCGACGGCGCCTGAGGCGCTGGACCCGTTCGCACTGTGGCCGGAATTCCTTGAGCAGCGGCCCGACCCGGCCAAAGTCACCTTGGTGCGTAACAAGGCTGACCTGACGGGTGAAGCCATTGCGCTGCACACCAGTGAGGATGGCCACGTCACCATAAGCCTGAGTGCCAAGTCTGCCGGCGATGGGTTAGAGCTGCTGCGCGACCACTTGAAGGCCTGCATGGGCTATGAGCAGACCTCAGAGAGCAGCTTCAGCGCGCGTCGCAGGCACTTGGAGGCGTTACGTCACGCCAGCGCAGCGTTGGAGCATGGTCGTGCTCAGTTGACCTTGGCGGGAGCTGGCGAGCTGCTGGCTGAGGACTTGCGTCAAGCGCAGCAACTGCTGGGCGAAATCACCGGCGCTTTCAGCTCGGATGATTTATTGGGGCGGATCTTTTCCAGCTTCTGTATCGGTAAATAACCCTTCGATGTTCACAGACAGGCCACTCGCGCCTGTCTGTTTCCCCGATTTCAGCGTTTTCTCCTACCTTTTTGAATTATTACCAGGCGCCTGGCGGCTTTTGTGTGGGTGTTATTTGTACCTACGTACAGAATTCTGTCGATTAAGCTCTGTGCATAACCGCCCCTGTGCCCAGTTGATAACAGGGCTTGAAACCTGAGTAAAAACCCCTCTGTGGATAACCACCTGTTTAATCCACAGGCTTAAAGCACTTATCCAAGCCCCTCATGGGCACATGACCACAGACTTTTGAATCTCTGTACACATCATAAATAAAGGCCTGCAGCAATCTATCCACAGAAAACAGGCTCAGTATAAATAAACATAAAAACAAAGATTTAATAAATCTCTCTCTTTTAATTTCTATTGTCTGTGATTCATCCACAGCTGGTTAAATTTTGTGCAAAGGGTTCTTTAGGAACGGCTAAGTCCCTATACTTGCCGCCAAGCTGTAAAACCCTTTCAACCCATAATTCCTGATTACCTACATAAGCAGGCACGAGGTGCGTGGTGGATTTCCCTTCCCGTTTTGAAGTGATCGTCATCGGCGGCGGTCATGCCGGTACCGAGGCAGCACTGGCGTCAGCACGCATGGGTGTAAAAACCCTGTTGCTGACGCACAACGTGGAAACCCTCGGTGCCATGAGTTGCAACCCCGCCATTGGCGGAATCGGCAAAAGCCATCTGGTCAAAGAAATCGATGCCCTCGGCGGCGTCATGGCGATGGCCACCGACAAGGGTGGCATCCAGTTTCGCGTGCTCAACAGCCGTAAAGGCCCGGCCGTAAGGGCAACCCGGGCGCAGGCTGACCGCATTCTGTACAAGGCTGCGGTACGCGAAACCCTGGAAAACCAGCCGAACCTGTGGATATTCCAGCAAGCCGCCGACGACCTGATCGTCGAGCAAGACCAGGTACGCGGTGTTGTTACCCAAATGGGCCTGCGTTTTCTCGCAGAATCCGTGGTGTTGACCACCGGCACATTCCTTGGCGGACTTATCCACATTGGCATGCAGAATTATTCCGGCGGCCGTGCCGGTGACCCGCCGTCGATTGCCCTGGCAAAACGCCTGCGTGAATTGCCGCTGCGCGTCGGCCGCCTGAAAACCGGTACGCCGCCGCGTATTGACGGGCGCTCGGTGGATTTCTCGATGATGACAGAGCAGGCCGGTGACACGCCGATACCGGTGATGTCGTTCATGGGTTCCAAAGAGCAGCACCCGAAACAGGTGAGCTGCTGGATTACCCACACCAACGCCCGTACCCACGAAATCATTGCCGCGAACCTCGACCGTTCGCCGATGTATTCGGGGGTGATCGAGGGCATTGGCCCGCGTTATTGCCCATCGATCGAAGACAAGATTCACCGCTTTGCCGACAAGGAAAGCCACCAGGTGTTCATCGAGCCCGAAGGCTTGACCACCCACGAGCTGTACCCGAACGGAATTTCCACATCCCTGCCGTTCGATGTGCAAATTCAGATCGTGCAGTCGATTCGCGGCATGGAAAACGCGCACATCGTGCGTCCGGGCTACGCCATCGAGTACGACTATTTCGACCCGCGTGACCTGAAATACAGCCTTGAAACCAAAGTTATCGGTGGCTTGTTCTTCGCCGGGCAAATCAACGGCACCACCGGTTACGAAGAAGCCGGCGCCCAGGGTTTGCTGGCTGGCACCAACGCCGCACTGCGCGCGCAGGGCAAAGACAGCTGGTGCCCGCGTCGCGATGAAGCGTACATCGGGGTGTTGGTTGACGACCTGATCACGCTGGGCACCCAGGAGCCGTACCGGATGTTCACCTCCCGGGCGGAATATCGCCTGATTCTGCGCGAAGACAACGCCGACCTGCGCCTGACCGAAAAAGGTCGTGAGCTGGGCTTGGTCGATGACGCGCGCTGGGAAGCCTTCTGCAAAAAACGCGAAAGCATTACGCTGGAAGAACAGCGCCTGAAAAGTACTTGGGTACGCCCAGGCACCGAGCAAGGCGACGCGATTGCGGAAAAATTCGGCACGCCGTTGACCCACGAATACAACCTGCTGAACCTGCTGTCGCGTCCCGAAATCGACTACGCTGGCCTGGTTGAAGTAACCGGAGGCGGCGCTGAAGACCCACAGGTCGCCGAGCAGGTTGAGATCAAAACCAAATACGCCGGATACATTGATCGCCAACAGGACGAAATCGCTCGCCTGCGCGCCAGTGAAGACACCAAGCTGCCTGTGGATATCGACTACACCGGTATTTCCGGGTTGTCGAAAGAAATTCAAGGCAAGCTGGGGATAACTCGTCCTGAAACGCTGGGTCAGGCGTCACGCATCCCGGGCGTTACACCGGCGGCCATTTCGCTGTTGATGATTCATTTGAAAAAACGCGGCGCGGGCCGTCAGTTGGAGCAAAGCGCTTGAGTTCGTTGGTCACCTTGCAACACGCCGAAGAGTTATCCACAGGTGCACGCCAGTTGGGCGTCGACTTGACCGAAGCCCAGCACACGTTGCTGCTGGGTTATCTGGCCCTGTTGATCAAATGGAACAAGGCTTACAACCTGACGGCGGTGCGCGACCCTGACGAAATGGTCTCGCGCCATCTGCTCGACAGTTTGAGCGTGATGCCGTTTATCGAAAACGGCCGCTGGCTCGACGTTGGCAGCGGCGGTGGTATGCCCGGCATTCCGTTGGCCATCCTGTTTCCCGAGTCGCACGTGACGTGCCTGGACAGCAACGGCAAGAAAACCCGCTTCCTCACTCAGGTCAAACTCGAACTCAAACTGGATAACCTGCAGGTTATCCACAGCCGTGCTGAAACCTTCACGCCTGAGCTGCCCTTCAACGGGATTGTTTCCCGGGCGTTCAGCAGCATGGAGAATTTCAGCAACTGGACCCGCCACTTGGGCGACCGCGACACCCGCTGGCTGGCAATGAAGGGCGTTCATCCAAGCGACGAGCTGTTAGCATTGCCGGCAGACTTCCACCTCGATAGCGAACATGCTTTGGCCGTACCCGGTTGCCAAGGCCAACGCCATCTGCTGATACTGCGCCGCACGGCATGATTGGGAACACAAGCAAGAATGGCTAAGGTATTCGCGATAGCGAACCAGAAAGGTGGCGTGGGCAAAACCACCACCTGTATCAACCTCGCAGCATCCCTGGTGGCTACCAAGCGCCGGGTGCTGTTGATCGATCTCGATCCACAGGGCAACGCCACCATGGGTAGCGGTGTGGATAAACACGGCCTGGAAAACTCGGTCTACGACTTGCTGATTGGCGAGTGCGACCTGGGGCAGGCCATGCACTACTCCGAACACGGCGGTTATCAACTGCTGCCGGCCAACCGCGATTTAACCGCGGCGGAAGTGGTGCTACTGGAAATGCAGATGAAAGAAAGCCGTCTGCGCAGCGCGTTGGCGCCGATCCGGGAGAACTACGATTACATTTTGATCGACTGCCCGCCGTCGTTGTCGATGCTCACGCTGAACGCATTGGTGGCTGCCGATGGGGTGATTATCCCCATGCAGTGCGAGTACTTCGCACTTGAAGGCTTGAGCGACCTTGTGGATAACATCAAGCGCATCGCCGAGTTGCTTAACCCCAACCTGCAAATCGAAGGCCTGCTGCGGACCATGTATGACCCGCGCCTGAGCCTGATGAACGATGTGTCGGCGCAGCTCAAGGAACACTTCGGCGATCAGTTGTATGACACCGTGATTCCACGCAACATCCGCCTGGCCGAAGCACCAAGCTATGGCATGCCCGCGCTGGCGTACGACAAATCATCGCGCGGTGCCATTGCTTACCTGGCGCTGGCCGGCGAGATGGTTCGCCGTCAACGCCGCAACTCACGCACCGCTGCCGCCCAGCCAACTTAAGGAATCCCCATGGCCGTCAAGAAACGAGGTCTCGGACGTGGACTGGATGCACTGCTGAGTGGTCCGACTGTCACTTCGCTGGAAGAACAAGCGGTGCAGGCCGACGAGCGCGAGCTTCAGCACCTGCCGCTGGACCTGATCCAGCGCGGCAAATACCAGCCGCGCCGGGACATGGACCCCCAGGCGTTGGAAGAACTGGCCAATTCGATCAAGGCTCAGGGCGTGATGCAGCCGATTGTGGTGCGCCCCATTGGCGGCGGCCGCTTTGAAATCATCGCCGGCGAGCGCCGCTGGCGTGCCAGCCAGCAGGCCGGCAAGGAAACCATCCCGGCGATGGTGCGCGATGTGCCGGATGAAACCGCCATCGCCATGGCGTTGATCGAGAACATCCAGCGTGAAGACCTCAACCCGATCGAAGAAGCCATCGCGTTGCAGCGTTTGCAGCAGGAGTTTCAGCTGACTCAGCAACAAGTGGCCGATGCGGTGGGCAAGTCTCGTGTGACCGTGTCCAACTTGCTGCGCCTGATTGCGTTGCCGGAAGTCATCAAGACCATGTTGTCGCATGGCGATCTGGAGATGGGCCACGCCCGTGCTTTGCTCGGTTTGCCGGAAAATCAACAGGTTGAAGGGGCGCGACACGTTGTCGCACGGGGTCTCACCGTTCGTCAGACCGAGGCCCTGGTTCGCCAGTGGCTGAGCGGCAAACCTGAGCCCGTTGAAGCGGCAAAACCTGACCCGGACATTGCGCGCCTTGAGCAGCGCCTGGCCGAGCGCCTAGGCTCTGCGGTGCAAATTCGCCACGGCAAGAAAGGCAAAGGGCAATTAGTCATCGGATATAACTCCCTTGATGAGCTTCAGGGCGTCCTTGCCCACATCCGCTGAAACATTTGCTTATGTAGCGCGCGATCGGAAAACACTACCCGACAGTTGAATAGGGGCAGAACCGCCCCTATACTCTGCGCGCATTTTGTCGGCACAAATTATGCCAAGTTATTGATTTCCGGCAGCCGACCATTGAGGAGCAAGAGTGATGGAAACCCGCACGCCAAACACGTTGCCGTTCCATCGCTTGGCCGTTTTCCCGGTTTTATTGGCGCAATTTGTCGTGTTGCTGATCGCCGCTTTGGCGCTTTGGTATTGGCAGGGAGTCGTCGCCGGGTATTCAGGACTTTGCGGAGGCCTGATAGCCTTGCTGCCCAATATGTATTTTGCTCACAGGGCCTTTCGGTTTTCCGGCGCCCGAGCAGCCCAAGCTATCGTCCGGTCTTTTTATGCCGGTGAAGCAGGCAAACTGATTTTGACGGCAGTGCTGTTCGCACTGACCTTTGCAGGTGTGAAGCCATTGGCGCCGCTGGCTGTATTCGGCGTGTTCGTGTTGACCCAACTGGTCAGCTGGTTCGCTCCCCTGCTAATGAAAACAAGACTTTCGAAACCTTAGGGCGTTTGAGGCAACCATGGCAGAAACAACCGCTTCGGGCTATATCCAGCACCACTTGCAGAACCTGACCTTCGGTCAGCTTCCCAACGGCGGCTGGGGCTTTGCCCACTCCGCAGCAGAGGCCAAAGAAATGGGCTTCTGGGCTTTCCACCTGGATACTCTGGGCTGGTCGGTCGCACTGGGTCTGATCTTCGTCCTGATTTTCCGCATGGCGGCAAAAAAGGCGACTTCCGGTCAGCCAGGTGCCTTGCAGAACTTCGTTGAAGTACTGGTCGAATTCGTCGATGGCAGCGTGAAAGACAGCTTCCATGGCCGTAGCCCGGTGATTGCACCGCTGGCACTGACCATCTTCGTCTGGGTGTTCCTGATGAACGCCGTCGACCTGATCCCGGTTGACTGGATTCCTCAGCTCGCCATGGCGATCAGCGGCGATCCGCACATTCCATTCCGTGCCGTGTCGACCACTGACCCGAACGCCACCCTGGGCATGGCCCTTTCGGTGTTTGCGTTGATCATTTTCTACAGCATCAAGATCAAGGGCATCGGCGGCTTCATCGGCGAACTGACCCTGCACCCGTTCGGCAGCAAGAACATCTTCTTGCAAGCGCTGCTGATCCCGGTGAACTTCCTGCTGGAATTCGTGACCCTGATCGCCAAGCCGATTTCCCTGGCTCTGCGACTGTTCGGCAACATGTATGCCGGCGAGCTGGTGTTCATTCTGATCGCTGTGATGTTCGGCAGCGGTCTGCTCTGGCTTAGCGGCCTGGGTATTGTTCTGCAGTGGGCGTGGGCTGTGTTCCACATCCTGATCATCACCCTGCAGGCCTTCATCTTCATGATGCTGACCATCGTCTACCTGTCGATGGCGCACGAAGAGAACCATTAAGACCGGCCTCGGCCAGTCTGATGTCCTTCCCGGTGAAACGGGAAGGTGGCCTGAAAGGGCTATGAAACGATTTGTTTTACCGCTTTAAAATCTAAAAAACCTAAACCATACGACGTAAAAGTCGGGAGGAAAGATGGAAACTGTAGTTGGTCTAACCGCTATCGCTGTTGCACTGTTGATCGGCCTGGGCGCCCTGGGTACTGCCATTGGTTTCGGCCTGCTGGGCGGCAAGTTCCTGGAAGGCGCAGCGCGTCAGCCAGAAATGGTTCCAATGCTGCAAGTTAAAATGTTCATCGTTGCCGGCCTGCTCGACGCCGTGACCATGATCGGTGTTGGTATCGCTCTGTTCTTCACCTTCGCGAACCCCTTCGTTGGTCAACTCGCCGGTTAATCACTCGTTTTTTCGAGTGATTGGTGTGTTGTGCAACGAATGAGCGAGGTATTGGCGTGAACATTAATGCAACCATTATTGGTCAGTCCTTAGCGTTCTTGATTTTTGTCGTTTTCTGCATGAAGTTCGTATGGCCTCCGGTCATCGCAGCTTTGCACGAACGTCAGAAGAAGATCGCGGATGGACTGGACGCTGCCGCACGAGCAGCTCGCGACCTGGAGTTGGCCCACGATAAAGTGGGTCAACAACTGCGCGAAGCGAAAGCTCAGGCAGCCGAAATCATTGAGCAAGCCAAGAAACGCGGTAACCAGATTGTTGAAGAGGCTGTTGAAAAAGCCCGTATCGACGCTGACCGTGTGAAGGTTCAGGCTCAGGCCGAGATCGAGCAGGAACTGAATGGTGTCAAAGATGCGCTGCGTGCCCAACTGGGTGCTCTGGCCGTCGGCGGCGCCGAGAAGATCCTGGGTGCCACAATCGATCAAAACGCGCACGCGGAGCTGGTTAACAAACTGGCTGCTGAAATTTAAGCGAGGGCGATCATGGCAGAATTGACCACGTTGGCCCGACCTTACGCTAAGGCAGCCTTCGAGCACGCCCAGGCCCACCAGCAGCTGGCCTCTTGGTCAGCCATGCTCGGCCTGGCTGCAGCAGTGTCGCAAGACGACACCATGCAGCGCGTGCTCAAGGCCCCGCGACTGACGAGCGCAGACAAGGCCGCCACGTTTATTGACGTGTGCGGCGACAAGTTTGATGTGAAAGTGCAGAACTTCATTAACGTCGTTGCCGAAAACGACCGTCTCCCGCTTCTGCCGGAGATTGCCGCTCTGTTCGACCTGTACAAGGCCGAGCAAGAGAAGTCGGTAGACGTTGAAGTCACCAGTGCTTTTGCATTGAACCAAGAACAGCAAGACAAACTCGCCAAGGTTCTCAGTGCACGACTCGACCGGGAAGTGCGCCTGCAAGTTGCGGAGGATGCCACCCTGATTGGTGGTGTCATCATTCGCGCCGGCGACCTGGTTATCGATGGCTCGATTCGCGGCAAACTCGCGAATCTTGCCGAAGCATTGAAATCTTGAGTTTGAAGGGGCAGCAGAGCAATGCAGCAACTCAATCCTTCCGAAATAAGTGAAATTATCAAGGGCCGCATCGACAAGCTCGATGTGACCTCCCAAGCCCGTAACGAAGGCACTGTCGTCAGCGTATCTGACGGCATCGTGCGGATTCACGGTCTGGCCGACGTAATGTACGGCGAGATGATCGAGTTTCCGGGCGGCGTCTACGGTATGGCCCTCAACCTGGAGCAAGACTCCGTAGGTGCCGTTGTATTGGGCGCGTACACCAGTCTGGCTGAAGGCATGAGCGCCAAGTGCACAGGCCGCATCCTGGAGGTTCCGGTTGGTAAGGAACTGCTGGGCCGCGTAGTCGACGCACTGGGTAACCCAGTTGACGGCAAAGGTCCGCTGAACAACACCTTGACCGATGCGGTCGAGAAAGTTGCTCCAGGCGTGATCTGGCGTAAGTCGGTAGACCAGCCTGTACAGACTGGCTACAAGGCTGTCGATGCCATGATTCCTGTCGGCCGTGGCCAGCGTGAGCTGATCATCGGTGACCGTCAGATCGGTAAAACCGCTCTGGCGATCGACGCGATCATCAACCAGAAGAACAGCGGCATTTTCTGCGTCTACGTAGCCATTGGTCAGAAGCAATCGACCATCGCCAACGTGGTTCGCAAGCTGGAAGAAAACGGCGCCCTGGCCAACACGATCATCGTGGCTGCCAGTGCTTCGGAATCTCCTGCGCTGCAATTCCTGGCACCGTACTCCGGTTGCACCATGGGTGAATTCTTCCGCGACCGCGGTGAAGACGCGCTGATCGTTTATGACGATCTGTCCAAGCAAGCAGTGGCTTACCGCCAGATTTCCCTGCTGCTGCGCCGTCCACCAGGCCGTGAAGCTTACCCAGGCGACGTGTTCTATCTCCACTCCCGTCTGCTGGAGCGCGCATCCCGCGTTTCGGAAGAATACGTAGAGAAGTTCACCAACGGCGCAGTGACCGGCAAAACCGGTTCCCTGACCGCACTGCCGATCATCGAAACCCAGGCTGGCGACGTTTCCGCGTTCGTTCCGACCAACGTGATTTCCATCACCGACGGTCAGATCTTCCTGGAATCGGCCATGTTCAACTCAGGCATCCGTCCTGCAGTGAACGCCGGTGTTTCGGTATCCCGTGTGGGTGGTGCCGCTCAGACCAAGATCATCAAGAAGCTCTCCGGTGGTATCCGTACCGCTCTGGCTCAGTACCGTGAACTGGCGGCATTCGCCCAGTTCGCTTCTGACCTGGACGAAGCGACCCGTAAGCAACTTGAGCATGGTCAGCGCGTTACCGAGCTGATGAAGCAGAAGCAATACGCCCCAATGTCGATCGCTGACATGGCGTTGTCGCTGTATGCCGCTGAGCGTGGGTTCCTGACCGACGTTGAAATCACCAAGGTCGGCAGCTTTGAACAAGCGCTGATTGCTTACTTCAACCGCGATCACGCCGAATTGATGGCGAAGATCAACGTGAAGGGTGACTTCAATGACGATATCGATGCTGGCATGAAAGCCGGTATCGAGAAGTTCAAGGCCACCCAAACCTGGTAAGCCGCAGCGGGAGCCGCAAGGCTCCCGCTTGCTAACCTGATAGGTGTTACATGGCAGGCGCAAAAGAGATTCGCAGTAAGATTGCGAGCATCAAAAGCACGCAAAAGATTACCAGCGCCATGGAAAAAGTGGCGGTCAGCAAAATGCGCAAGGCACAAATGCGCATGGCTGCTAGCCGTCCTTATGCGGAGCGTATCCGCCAGGTAATTGGGCATTTGGCTAACGCTAACCCGGAATACCGCCACCCGTTCATGATCGACCGCGACGTTAAGCGTGTGGGTTATGTGGTAGTGAGCAGTGACCGTGGTTTGTGCGGTGGTCTGAATACCAACCTGTTCAAGGCCCTGGTCAAGGACATGGCGGTAAACCGCGAAAAGGGCGTCGAGATCGATCTGTGTGTTGTGGGTAGCAAGGGTGCGGCCTTTTTCCGTAACTTCGGCGGCAACGTCGTAGCAGCTATCAGCCACCTGGGTGAAGAACCGTCGATCAATGATTTGATCGGCAGTGTGAAGGTGATGCTGGATGCGTACCTGGATGGCCGGATTGACCGCCTGTCCGTGGTATCCAACAAGTTCATCAACACCATGACCCAGCAGCCAACCGTGGAGCAATTGATTCCACTGGTGGCGAATCCGGATCAGGAACTCAAGCACCACTGGGACTACCTCTACGAACCAGACGCCAAAGAGCTGCTTGACGGCTTGATGGTGCGCTACGTGGAGTCGCAGGTGTACCAGGCGGTGGTCGAGAACAACGCAGCTGAACAAGCGGCGCGGATGATCGCGATGAAAAACGCTACCGATAACGCCGGTGATCTGATCAGCGATTTGCAGCTGATCTACAACAAGGCGCGTCAGGCTGCGATCACCCAAGAGATCTCGGAAATCGTCGGCGGCGCTGCCGCGGTTTAACGGTTCAAATATTCAGAGGATCCAGCTATGAGTAGCGGACGTATCGTTCAAATCATCGGCGCCGTTATCGACGTGGAATTCCCACGCGACAGCGTACCGAGCATCTACAACGCTTTGAAAGTACAGAGCGATGCCGGCACCACTCTCGAAGTTCAGCAGCAGCTGGGCGACGGCGTGGTACGGACCATTGCAATGGGTTCCACCGAGGGCCTGAAGCGCGGTCTGGGCGTGCTTGACACTGGCGCTGCCATCTCCGTACCGGTCGGTAAAGCGACCCTGGGCCGGATCATGGACGTGCTGGGCAACCCGATCGACGAAGCTGGCCCGATCGACACCGAAGAGCGCTGGGGCATTCACCGTCCAGCACCTTCGTTCGCCGAACAAGCTGGCGGCAACGATCTGCTCGAAACCGGTATCAAGGTTATCGACCTGGTTTGCCCGTTCGCCAAAGGCGGTAAAGTCGGTCTGTTCGGTGGTGCCGGTGTAGGCAAAACCGTAAACATGATGGAACTGATCCGTAACATCGCCATCGAGCACAGCGGTTATTCCGTGTTCGCCGGTGTGGGTGAGCGTACTCGTGAGGGTAACGACTTCTACCACGAGATGAAGGACTCCAACGTTCTGGACAAAGTGGCACTGGTTTACGGTCAGATGAACGAGCCGCCGGGTAACCGTCTGCGCGTAGCACTGACTGGCCTGACCATGGCCGAGAAGTTCCGTGACGAAGGTAACGACGTTCTGCTGTTCGTCGACAACATCTACCGTTACACACTGGCCGGTACTGAAGTATCCGCACTGCTGGGCCGTATGCCTTCTGCAGTAGGTTACCAGCCGACTCTGGCTGAAGAGATGGGCGTTCTGCAAGAACGTATCACTTCGACCAAAGAAGGTTCGATCACCTCGATCCAAGCGGTATACGTACCTGCGGATGACTTGACCGACCCGTCGCCTGCGACCACCTTCGCCCACTTGGACGCCACCGTCGTTCTGTCCCGTGACATCGCTTCCCTGGGTATCTACCCAGCGGTCGATCCACTCGACTCGACGTCGCGCCAGCTGGACCCGAACGTGATCGGCCAGGAGCACTACGACACCGCTCGCGGCGTTCAGTACGTGCTGCAGCGTTACAAAGAACTGAAGGACATCATTGCGATCCTGGGTATGGACGAGCTGTCGGAAACCGACAAGCAGTTGGTAAACCGTGCTCGCAAGATCCAGCGCTTCTTGTCGCAGCCGTTCTTCGTGGCTGAAGTCTTCACCGGTGCTTCGGGTAAATACGTTTCCCTGAAAGACACCATTGCTGGCTTCAAAGGCATCCTCAACGGTGACTACGACCACCTGCCAGAACAAGCGTTCTACATGGTCGGCGGCATCGAAGAAGCGATCGAGAAAGCCAAGAAACTGTAATCCCGGCGCCCGGCAACGGGCGCTCATCAGGTTGAGGCAATCAGATGGCTATGACAGTCCATTGCGATATCGTCAGCGCGGAAGGGGAAATCTTCTCCGGTCTGGTAGAAATGGTGATTGCACACGGCGAACTCGGTGACCTGGGTATTGCCATGGGCCACGCGCCGTTGATCACCAGCTTGAAGCCAGGTCCGATCACTCTGACCAAGCAAGGCGGGGAACGTGAGGTGTTTTACATCTCCGGTGGTTTCCTCGAGGTTCAGCCGAACATGGTCAAGGTACTTGCCGACACCGTGCAACGTGCTGGCGACCTGGATGAAGCCTCCGCTCAGGAAGCCGTAAAGGCTGCCGAGAAGGCCCTGAACGAAAAGGGCGCGGACTTCGACTACAGCGCTGCTGCTGTACGTCTGGCCGAGGCTGCAGCTCAGCTGCGCACGCTCCAGCAGATCCGCAAGAAGTAAGCGGCCCAGCCGTAATGCTTCATGTGTGATTGATTAAAAAGGGTAGCCTCGGCTACCCTTTTTCTTTTTTGCAAAAACACTTCTCAGGTCTGAACCCGGACCACCCAGGATTGGTAGCCATTCATGTCTCTTGAAATCGTCATTCTCGCCGCAGGCCAGGGCACCCGTATGCGTTCAGCCTTGCCCAAAGTGCTGCACCCGGTGGCGGGCAACTCCATGCTTGGCCATGTTATCCACAGCGCTCGTCAACTCGACCCACAACGCATTCACGTGGTCATCGGCCACGGTGCCGACGCGGTGCGTGAACGCCTGGCGGCGGATGACCTGAATTTCGTATTGCAGGACAAACAACTGGGCACCGGCCACGCCACCGCGCAGGCCGTACCGTTCATCAGCGCCGACACTGTGCTGATCCTTTACGGCGACGTGCCGCTGATTGAAGTCGACACCCTGCAGCGCCTGCTCAAACACGTGGTGCCTGGCCAGATGGGCCTGCTCACCGTTGAGCTGGACGACCCTACCGGCTATGGGCGCATCGTGCGCACTGCTGACGGCAAAGTCGCAGCCATCGTTGAGCACAAGGATGCCAGCGAAGCCCAACGCGCCATCACCGAAGGCAACACCGGGATTCTCGCGGTGCCGGCCGATCGCCTGGCGGATTGGATGAGCCGTTTGTCCAACAACAACGCGCAGGGCGAGTATTACCTGACTGACGTGATTGAAATGGCGGTGAATGACGGCCTGCTGGTCGCCACCGAACAGCCTCACGACCCGATGGAAGTGCAGGGCGCCAACGACCGCAAGCAGCTGGCAGAGCTTGAGCGCCACTACCAACTGCGCGAAGGCCGCCGCCTGATGGCGCAAGGTGTGACCTTGCGCGACCCGGCACGCTTCGACGTACGCGGTGAGGTGACCGTCGGCCGCGACGTGCTGATCGACATCAACGTGGTTCTTGAAGGCCGCGTGATCATCGAAGACGACGTAGTGATTGGCCCGAACTGTGTGATCAAGGACAGTACCTTGCGCAAAGGCGTGGTAGTGAAAGCCAACAGCCACATTGACGGCGCCGTGATGGGCGAGGGCAGCGATGCCGGTCCGTTCGCGCGCTTGCGCCCTGGCAGCGTGCTGGAAGCCAAAGCCCATGTGGGTAACTTTGTCGAACTGAAAAACGCCCATCTGGGTGAGGGCGCCAAAGTCGGTCACTTGACGTACTTGGGCGATGCCGTGATCGGTGCGCGCAGCAATATCGGAGCAGGCACCATCACCTGCAACTATGACGGCGCGAACAAATATCAGACGACTATTGGTGAGGACGTGTTCATCGGCTCCAACAATTCGCTGATTGCGCCTGTGATCATCGGTGACGGCTCCAACACCGCCGCCGGTTCGGCGATTAACCAGGATGTGGATAAGTCGCAACTTGCCGTTGCCCGCGCCCGCCAACGCAACATCGACGGCTGGAAACGCCCGGTCAAAATCACCAAACGCTAAGTTATCCACAGCTGCATAAGAAACCTCCTCTTGTGTGGAAGCGGGCTTGCTCGCGATGGCGGTGTATCAGTCACCTATTCAGTGACTGACCGACCGCCATCGCAAGCAAGCCCGCTTCCACATTTATTAGGCGCTGCAGCAAAAATCGCTATCCACCGCTTGACGATTTTACGCCAATAGGTTTTGATTGCCTTCGTTATCTTTCGAAACGAAACTTATCATCACAATGTCGAAACGAAATACCCCCCAACGACGCCACAACATCCTGACCTTGCTCACCGAACAGGGCGAAGTCAGTGTGGATGAATTGGCCAAACGTTTCGAAACTTCGGAAGTGACCATCCGCAAGGACCTCGCAGCCCTCGAAAGTAATGGCCTGTTGCTGCGCCGCTACGGTGGCGCAATCACCATGCCGCAGGAACTTGTCGGCGACGCCGCCCAACCGATCTCGGCCTACAAGCGTGCCATCGCGCGGGCGGCCGTCATGCGTTTGCGCGAACACGCGCGCATCATCATCGACAGCGGCAGCACCACCGCCGCGATGATTCCCGAGCTGGGCCACCAGCCCGGCCTGGTGGTGATGACCAACTCCCTGCACGTTGCCGGGGCCTTGAGCGAGCTGGAACACGAACCGGTGCTGTTGATGACCGGCGGCACCTGGGACCCGCATTCCGACTCGTTCCAGGGCCAGGTCGCCGAGCAAGTACTGCGTTCTTATGATTTTGATCAACTGTTCATCGGCGCCGATGGCATCGATCTACAGCGCGGCACTACCACGTTTAACGAATTACTTGGGCTGAGCCGCGTAATGGCCGAGGTTGCCCGTGAAGTGGTGGTGATGGTTGAGTCCGACAAGATCGGCCGCAAGATTCCTAACCTGGAACTGCCATGGAGCAGCGTCCATACCCTTATTACCGATGATCGCCTGCCGCTTGAGGCCCGCGACCAGATCCAAGCCCGCGGCATAACGCTGATATGCGCGGCCGTCATCTAGGAGATACACCATGTGTGGAATTGTTGGCGCAGTCGCCGAACGTAACGTTACTGCCATTCTGATCGAAGGCCTCAAGCGCCTTGAATACCGCGGCTATGACAGCGCTGGCGTGGCGATCTTCACGAATGCCGGCAAACTTGAGCGCATGCGTCGCCCGGGCAAAGTCAGCGAGTTGGACCAGGCCCTGGCCGGCGAGCCGCTGGTCGGCCGCCTCGGCATCGCTCACACCCGCTGGGCGACTCACGGCGCGCCGTGCGAACGCAACGCGCACCCGCATTTCTCTGGTGATTTGGCGGTGGTGCACAACGGCATCATCGAAAACCACGAAGTGCTGCGTGAACAGCTCAAGGGCCTGGGTTACGTGTTCACCTCGGACACGGACACCGAAGTCATCGCGCACCTGCTGAACCACAAGCTCAAGGACCACAGCGACCTGACCACCGCCCTCAAGGCGACGGTCAAAGACCTGCACGGCGCCTATGGCTTGGCCGTGATCAGCGCCAGCCAGCCTGACCGTTTGGTCGCCGCGCGCAGTGGCAGCCCATTGGTGATCGGCTTGGGCCTGGGTGAAAACTTCCTCGCGTCCGACCAACTCGCCTTGCGTCAGGTCACCGACCGTTTCATGTACCTGGAAGAAGGCGACATCGCCGACATTCGCCGTGAAAGCGTGCAGATCTGGGACATCAACGGCCAGACCGTCGAGCGCGAAGCTGTGCAATACCGCGACGGTGCTGAAGCCGCTGACAAAGGCGAATTCCGCCACTTCATGCTCAAGGAAATCCACGAGCAGCCATCCGTGGTGCAGCGCACCCTGGAAGGTCGCCTGAGCCAGAACCAAGTGCTGGTCAACGCCTTCGGCCCACAAGCCGCCGAGCTGTTTGCCAAAGTGCGCAACGTGCAGATCGTCGCCTGCGGCACCAGCTACCACGCAGGCATGGTTGCGCGTTACTGGCTCGAAGAACTGGCCGGCATCCCGTGTCAGGTCGAAGTTGCCAGCGAGTTCCGCTACCGCAAGGTTGTGGTGCAGCCCGACACCCTGTTCGTGACCATCTCCCAGTCCGGCGAAACCGCCGACACCCTGGCCGCATTGCGTAACGCCAAAGAGCTGGGCTTCCTCGGCAGCCTGGCCATCTGCAACGTCAGCATCAGCTCGCTGGTGCGTGAATCCGACCTCACCCTGTTGACCCAGGCCGGTCGCGAAATCGGCGTGGCATCGACCAAAGCGTTCACCACCCAACTGGTCGGCCTGCTGCTGCTGACCCTGTCTTTGGGCCAAGTGCGCGGCACCCTCGCCGAAGGCGTCGAAGCCACGCTGGTCGAAGAACTGCGCCGCCTGCCAACCCGTCTCGGCGAAGCGTTGGCCATGGACAGCACCGTGGAAAAAGTCGCCGAGCTGTTCGCCGACAAAAACCACACCCTGTTCCTCGGCCGTGGCGCGCAGTACCCGGTAGCGATGGAAGGCTCGCTGAAACTCAAGGAAATCTCGTACATCCACGCCGAAGCCTACCCGGCCGGTGAACTGAAACACGGCCCGCTGGCCCTGGTGGATGACGACATGCCGGTGGTCACCGTCGCGCCAAACAACGAACTGCTGGAAAAGCTTAAATCCAACCTGCAGGAAGTGCGCGCGCGTGGCGGCCAACTGATCGTGTTCGCCGACGAAAAAGCCGGCATGACCAATGGCGAAGGCACCCACGTCATCAACATGCCGCACATCCACGACACCCTGTCGCCGATCCTCTACACCATCCCGCTGCAACTGCTGTCGTACTACGTTGCTGTGCTTAAGGGCACTGACGTTGACCAGCCACGTAACCTGGCAAAATCGGTGACGGTGGAGTAATACCGCAGACTCTGGAGGCCCAATGGTGTTAAGGATTAAAAACTGTCTCTGAGTATTAAAAACTGTCTCGCGTGGAGCCCCTGTGGGGCTCAAACGGCTCTCCCTCTCTACAGCTCCTTCAAGGCCTAACGGAAAGCCGAGGCGCCCCCACATGCTTTTAACCATTCAGCCAGACGAATCTCTCCGATCATTTTTAGAAAGGCAACCTAGCCCTATCGAATGCGGGGCTCATGACGTAAGAAGGGCAGCTTTGACTGCTTATTAACCATTTTCGGTGAGATAGCACGATGCGGGCGATTGAAGAAATCATTGCTGAGTTCTTTCAAAGTTGGGACCAAAAATACGTCAGCGAGCCTGCTCTTGGAGCGTTACGCGAGCTGGCGAAGGATGGGCGCTTTGACGAAATGACTGCCCTACTGGTTGCCCGCGTTAATCGCCACGGGCGCGTTGCAATGGGCTTTGTGTTGACTCATGTGCCAGGCGTCCTGCTCAGCAGTTACATCTATGAAAAAGCGGAAGTTTCAGCGCCGATTGTTGAGGAGTATTGGCGCGTCGAAGACGTGGCCACCACGATCAGAAATGCTGCACTGCGGGACGGTAAATTATCTGTTTTCGTTCCGAAAATCATTAGTGACCTTCGCGAAATAGCGGCATCGGCCTCCAACCCCAAATAGTTCGGAAAAATCGCTGCATCCACAAGCCCGCCAAGTGCGGGCTAAGCCCGTAGGAGAGGTGCGGATTCCGTGCCCATAAACTGAAGGAGTGCTAGCTATGGATCCCATGGATAAAATTTGTGATGGTTGTGAACAGCCAGGCAGCGCCTGTGAATGCAGCTATTGCGAAGACTGTGAGCAAAAGGAAGCTGACTGTGTGTGCGAGCGGTGTAGTCACTGTAGCGCCAAAGAAGATAACTGCACCTGTGAAACTTGCGACAACTGCGGTGAGAAAGAACCTGACTGTTCCTGTGAGGTGTGCAAAGACTGCGATGAGAAAATTCCTCAGTGCGCTTGCGGAGCCAGCTCTGATTAAGCGGAGCCTTGTACATGCTGGCAATCGACATGTTTGCCTCGTGTGATACGGCTATGTCGGTTTGGTCTCTTGTGCTTTGACAGCAGGTTTTTTTTATCTGCCGTGGGCATGAAGCTGGAACCCCGCGTTAATGCGCGTCGTATAGCCGCTGAAGCCATCACGAAGGCCCGAGGATGGTTTCACACTACATCATCCGTATGCGTCCGCCCAAGTCATCTACCCAGCCGCACAAGGCCAATACATGGTGTGCACTTAAATTAAGTGGACACCAGTTCTAGCCTTTTAAGCGGGTATTTCATGCAGCCAACACGCCGTTCCTATTCCAAACCCTTCAAGGCCCAAGTCATTCAAGAGTGTGCCCAGCCAGGTGCTTCGATTGCGAGCATCGCACTCAGCCATAACCTCAATGCAAACCTCGTCCACAAATGGATTCGGCTGCAATCGCAGAAAAGCACAGCGCTGCAACCTGTATTTATTCCGTTACCCGTGCCGCTGGCCGGGGCAAGCTTGCACCCAGCATCATCGAATATCTGCGTTGAAATCCAGCATCCGCGTGGCACCGTCAAAGTGAATTGGCCAACTGAAAATGCTGCTGCCTGCGCGACCTTTCTTCGAGACCTTTTGCGATGATACGCATCGACTCAATCTGGCTCGCCACCGAGCCGATGGACATGCGCGCCGGTACCGAGACGGCATTGGCCAAGGTGATCGCAGTGTTCGGTGCGGCGCAGCCGCACTGTGCTTATCTGTTCGCAAACCGCCGCGCCAATCGTATGAAAGTGCTGGTGCATGACGGCTTCGGAATATGGCTGGTGGCGCGCAGGTTGAACCAAGGCAAGTTTCACTGGCCCGGCATTCGCCATGGCTCTGAGATGGAACTGGATACTGAGCAACTTCAGGCATTAGTGCTGGGTCTGCCATGGCAACGCGCAGGTTCTGGAGGCTCGATCACACTGCTTTAATGGCTGCCATTAGCCTATCGGTCTATCGCCGCAAATTGCCTGCTCTGGCAAAATCGGCCCCATAACTTCGCTACCCAATCTCGACCACCTCTCCTCTGAACAACTGCGCGCCTTGGCGGCGCAGTTGATGCAGCGTGTCGAGACGCTCGACCAACAAGTTGAGACGATGGGTAAGACCGTTGAGACCATGGGCAAGAAGATCAGCCGCGACCAAACGCTGATCGAGAAACTGACCCACGAGATCGCCCAGCTCAAGCGTTTGAAGTTTGCCAAGCGCAGCGAGCAGATGAATCCCGAACAGGCCAGCTTGCTCGATGACCTGATCGATACCGATATCGCAGCGATTGAAGCAGAGCTTCAGGCTTTGCAAACAGTGCCAGCGGCGACTGAGAAAAAGCAGAAACCCAAACGCACTGCATTACCGGCTGAGTTTCCACGCACATTGATCCACCACGAACCGGACAACACTCACTGCCCATGCGGCTGCGCCCTCAAGCGCATCGGTGAAGATGTCAGTGAGAAGCTGGATTACACGCCGGGCGTGTTCACCGTCGAGCGCCATGTGCGCGGCAAATGGGTCTGCGATGACTGCGAAACGCTGATCCAGGCACCCGTGCCGGCGCAGGTTATTGATAAGGGCATCCCGACTGCGGGCCTACTTGCTCACGTCATGATTGCCAAGTTTGCCGACCACCTGCTGCTTTACCGTCAGGAATCGATCTTCGGTCGAGCGGGCCTGGCGATTCCACGCTCAATCCTGGCTCAATGGGTTGGCGTGACTGGGGTTCAGTTGCAGCTGCTGGTCGATGCGCTGCGCGAGGTGGTACTCGGGCAACAAGTCATCCATGCCGATGAAACATCCGTGCAAATGCTCATGCCGGGAACAAAGAAAACCCACCGTTCCTATGTTTGGGCCTACGCCACCAGCCAATTCGCCGATGTGGCAGTGGTAGTTTATGACTTCAGCCCCAGCCGCGCCGGAGAACATGCTCGCAACTTCCTAAATGACTGGAAAGGAAAGCTGGTCTGTGATGATTTTGGCGGTTACAAAGCCAGCTTCGAACTCGGCGTGACCGAGATTGGGTGCATGGCCCATGCGCGGCGTAAGTTCTTTGAACTGCACGCTACAAATAAAAGTATGCTTGCAGAGCAAGCACTGCGTTATATCCTGTTGCTGTACGAAATCGAAAGCGAAGTCCGCGATCTGGAACCGGATTTACGGCGCCAAATACGACAAGAAAAGGCCGTCCCGGTAATGGACATGCTACATGCTTGGATGAGCGCCCAGCGCGATCTTGTGCCCGAAGGCTCAGCCATCAGCAAAGCACTCGATTACAGCCTGAAACGCTGGGCAGCGCTGTCGCGCTACCTCGATGACGGGTTGGTACCCATAGACAAAAATTGGGCAGAGAACCAGATCCGACCATGGGCTCTTGGACGCAAGAACTGGCTCTTTGCAGGCTCGCTACGCAGCGGTAAACGAGCGGCGGCGATCATGAGTCTGATCCAGTCAGCGCGGCTGAATGGTCATGATCCGTACGCCTATTTGAAGGATGTTCTCACGCGGCTGCCGACTCAGCGGGCGAGTGAAATCGATCAGTTGCTGCCGCATAAGTGGGGCCACCTTTGATCACGTCATATATGTAAGGATACTTTCCATCGCGTTGATGGAATACAACGGAGTACGTCATGGAAAAAACAATCAGACTCGCCAATCCGGCAGATATCAATGCCATTTTTGATATTCGAACCAGTGTTCAGGAAAACCACTTGTCTCATGATCAGTTGACGGATATGGGCATTACTCCCGAAACTATACGACAGGCAATTTTAGATACTCCATGTGCCTGGGTCGCCGAAGTCGATGGTGTTCCTGTAGGTTTTCCATGGTTGATGTTGAGGATGGTTGTGTGTTCGCTGCTTTCGTTCTTCCTGAGTTCGAGGGGAACGGATTGGGGCGCAGCCTAATGAATAAAGCGGAGGCTTGCCTATTTCAACACCACCAAATGATATGGCTAGAAACCGCTGAAGCAAGCCGCGCGAGTGGCTTCTATCGAAATCTCGGCTGGCAACCCGTGGAAAATTTACCAGAAGGTGATGTTCGCTTCGAAAAGTGCCTGAAATAACAACTCAAAATGTATTGATCAGAGGCTAGGTGGGCGTGCGCGTAATCATGCAGGAGTGTTTGGCGGACGCTTACGAATAAAATAGATGAACTCATGGCGCACCTGACGGTGGTCGAGGCTGCCTTCGGGACCGAGAGTGACCATAAGTCTCAATTACGCCCGAAGCCCGACCCCCATAAAAAAATTTGGGCAACTAAAAGAGTTGCAGCCAGGCTTAGCGCGGCAGTCGGAGAGCCTCAAGCAGCACGAGACTTTCTGAACCTGTTCGACTTGAGGAGTATGTTTGTCCATGGACGCGCTGGTCTTCAGCCCATCTCAACCAAAGATCGGGTCATGGCACGCGGCCTTGCACAAGGCGCCGCTAACGCATTGGTTCGCCTATCAAGCCTAGGGCTTTCGCGTGAGACCCTTTTGGCGCAGCTACTTGATAACGGGGTTGGAAATTTGCCGTGAAGCTAGATCCCGAAGGAAGCCCGGGGGAACCCTGTCTCAGTTGGGAGGCCGAAGGATGCAAACGTGCATCCTGGCAACCGCGGCTTAGTATCAACCAAATTCGCGACGGCCTTGATCCAGTTCGAGCGTGGTGCGATTTTCTCCAGCAAGAACCAGACAATGGACACCAGACCATATAATCTAGTCAGCGCATTGCAGTCTAGGTTCAGTGCAGTGAAATATGGTTCAGCAGGAAGTGCGGAAAGCGGGTTCAGGGACACCTGATTCCAGATCCGAGTGTGATGAGCACAACGATTACGTAGGAGATTGATCTCCTGCAACCAACGCGCGAAGATCCGCGCGTCGGATAGGCCAAATCTTGCAAGAATCTGGTTCTGGTAAGTGCCGTTAAGCATCTCGAAGTAGCGAGACAACGCACCAAAGTCCCAAGCCTCCACCGCTACCCAGAAAGGAATGGGTCTCCCCGATTGACGATGCCACTCGATGGAGTCCTCGGTACTCCTATTCAGTAGCTCCTGCTGCCGAGCTACCCACTCGTTCCACTTGTTCCTTACCTTCCCGCGCGAAGTAAAGTTCTTGACGTGCTTTGGCCGGATGAAATTGGGATCGGCGTATGCCATCGGGTGGTGATACCCCACAACGTGGGCCACCACGGTCTTCAGGTTAACTTCTAACCGCTCGATAGCATCAAGCATGAGAAGCCGGAGATGCTTATCGAACTGATAAAGGGAAACCGCGTCGTCGAAATTTGCCCCAGCTGCGAACACATCCTGCCGAAGCGGTTTGCCTGAAATCGGACAGATTTTGGTCTGGTTGGTCGCGGGATCTTTGTCGAACTCTCGTGCGGGATACCAGTATCCGCTGAGGCGGTAGTATCCCAACTGAGCGAGCTTACGCTCTGCCCGTGCCTGGTCGGCTACGTGCATATTGCGCTGAGTGAGCAGGGAGACGAGATCGGGGTAGGTCCGGAACGGTTTCGGAGCTAGCAACTTCCATGTCTCCAGAAATTAGAAGGCCCGAACGTAATGCCGGACTAAGCCAGCACCAGAGGATCGGGCGCGATTGAGGGTAATACTGCCTAATGCAACGTTTAGCGTCAAGTGAAATTGGTTAACGAAAAAACGTCGAAATCGGAGTGGAGAGGGGCCATCGGAAATCGGAGTTGGATTTGAGTGTCGAAATTTCAGCTAGATTTTTCAACCGGTCCGATGACGATTTTCTGAAGGGGATCTATCACGTTTCTAATGACGGTGCTAAAAAAGCTCAAAGCTTCACATTTTTTCTAGAGACCATACGAAGTATTCTTCGGTCACGAACACGTTCACCGTACGCAAATATATCCGCCCGTGGCTCATCGCGTGTCCGGAATATACGAAACTCGGGGCGATTTACTTTATATAAAACGGATTTTCTAGCCAAATATGAATAAAGAACAGCTGTATACCGTAGGTGATGAAGGACTCATCCCCCAAGCTGACTCCGCGCGCCAAGCTGTGGACTCGCTGCGGGGTTACGTCTATCAGGTGACTGCGGCGGCCCTTGCGTGGTTGGATATCGGTGAACGATCTCGAATTTTTCTAGAGGTTGCTGAGGACTATGCAACGATGGCTGGTAAAGTCCTCAAGGCTGTGCAAGTTAAGGATACCCAAGCATCAACTACGGTCACTCTCAATACAAAGAGCGTCCGCAAGGCGATCGCCAACTTTGTTTGTTTGACCCTTGAAAACCCCTCAGTTGAGGTACATTTTGAATATTTTACAACCTCCGAGATCGGTAAAGAATTAGCCGGATCTACGCCTTTTCCATCGGGAGAGTCGGGCCTGGCATACTGGCGTTCAACAGCTAAAAGTGGAGATATTTCACTTCTGCGACAGTTTCTCAATAGCGACTCATTCGTAGAACCGGTTAGAACCTTCGTAAGAGAGCGAGACGACGAACAGCTGAGAAATGAATTACTACGGAGAATTCATTGGAACTGCGGCCAACCCGATCTGGCCGCGCTGCGCAGAGAGTTCAATCAGCGTTTGATAGTGGTGGCAAGGGAGCGATTCCAGGTGCCTGCTTCAGAAAGTGAGAGCATCGCAGACACTCTGCTTTACATTGTGCTTGAGAAGAGCATAGGCAAGAACGCTTCAGAACGGTGGTTGACACGAGCGGACCTAATTACTGCAGTAGATACATGCACCCGGATATCGGTTCCTAGGGTGATGCTCGACAACCTGACGGAATTCTCAGGCGGGCTCGCCAGAGGTGTCCAGCCCGGGATGCCACCCACCCCAGCACTGCGCTGGCTAATCGACGGACGTTCGCTTCCGAGGGCTCGAGGCTTTCTCTCTCGGCCGGTCGTTAAGAATGATATTGAGGCAATCGTACGCGAGGCTGGAGTCGGCTTTATTGTTGGGACTAGCGGCGTTGGAAAAACGAATATAGTTCGTGCTGTTGCGGAAGCAATCGGTGGAAGATTTTTCCTAGTTGATTTTCGGGATGCAGAAGTTGAAGAGACAAAGAACCGGTTAGATGTATTGCTTTCTCGTCTAGGTGGTCTTCAAGCACAGGTGATCCTTTTAGAAGACCTCAATTGCTATGAAAACCCTCAAGTTGGTCTATTACTTAGTCAAGTGTTTCAGGCGCTAGCTAGACGCGACATAGGCGTAATGATAACGTGCTACAGCAAACCCACAGCAAGAGACTTGGCTAGCTTTGGTCTAAAGATTAATTGCATTCACGAATGTTTATACTTTAATCAAAATGAAGTTGACGAGTTGGTGTCGCTACATGGTGGTGATCCAGGAGTTTGGGGCCAATTAACTCGAATAACAGGGGCTTTTGGGCATCCTCAATTGGTGCATGCATTTATTGCAGGTATGGCCGCTCGGGATTGGCCAAAGTCCGAGATGCTGAAGCTTTTGGATGCTGGCCTATCATCTGGAGATGTCGCCGCAGAGCGAGATAGTGCTCGTCGAAAAATCGTTGATGCACTCCCAGAGCATACGAGAGCGCTCCTCTATCGTCTCAGCCTGTTAATAGGTAACTTCGATCGCAACATGGCTATGATCGTTGCTGAAATTCCACCGCCTGGAAGCGCCCCGGGCGAAGATTTGGATAAACTTATTGGCCCCTGGGTCGAAACAGTGGGAAGAGATCGGTACCGAATTTCGCCCTTGGCTGCTAAGTTTGGAAAAGAAATGCTTTCTCCATCTCTTCAAACACTCATCCATAGCGGGATTGCGCAGCATTTAATTTTCAAATCAAGCGTTGACGTTAGCGACGTTGACAAAATAATAACTCACTCAATCATCGGGAAAAATACCCTTGCTTTGGCAGTAATTGCTACGAAGCTGCTGAAAGCAGACGAATCTATCATAAGCTATCTCTGTGAAAACTTTTCGTTATTTCAAGTGCTTGAAACCAATGCTCCAATATATCCACATGATACTCAGGTGGCGGCATTGCTTCGAATGGTGCAGTTGAAAGTTCTCGTAGCTGCTAAATCTAGAGATAAGATACCGTCCTGTTTTTCGGCATTGCGTAAGGAAATTCAGTTTTTGCCTGAAGGGCCGGCGAGAGATGCGATGCACGTCTCCGGGCTGCTCGTAATATTGAATTCGTTAGGTGTTGCAAATTATTTTAGCGATTGGTTCGTGATTTTGCAGGAATATCGAGAGTTCATGCGGGAAAGTACATGGCTCGATACTGAAGCAGACGAAATGTTAGAAGAAAACTTTAATTTGGATGGCGCTGTTTCGAGCCTTTTCGCAGTCGGAGTTTCCGGTTTGGATAGTGTTGTTACGCTGGAGGAAGTCTTAAGCCAGCTGAATGATCTTGAGCCCAGCGATAGGACTTTTTATCTTAGTACTATCCAAGATATAACGCCCGATTATTCCGTCATGGTGAATGGTCCATGGGTCGCTCAGGACCGAGCGTCTCTAGATTATATAGATACTTCAGCGCGTTATTATCGGATGGCAAATCTCACTAAGGATTGGGGGATTCGTGCTTTAACTCTGCAATGCTGGATTGCTAGGGCCGTAATGTTCGATGAGCATGCCAGTGATCAGGCAGGTGCTCTTCGTGTCCTTGATGAGGCAGTGGCTGCTTGCGGCGAGGATGTTCTGTTAGCACGTGCGCGCGCAAAAATTTACTGGCGGGCGCAAGATCATACTAAAGCGTTAACAATACTGCGTGGCATTGCTGATGTAATCGGCAGTGACAATTGTGTCGAGCGAACTTTCGCTTTGCGTGAGGCCGCAATCAGCGCCGCTAAGACTAGCGACTGGGCACAAGCGGAGCAGTGGTTCCTAGAAAGCAGAGAATCGGCGTTTCAGGCCGGCCTCCAAGACATGAAAGTCATGGGCATTGGACTTGGTGCTGATGCCGCAGCAGCGGCTTTCAAGGCTGGTAATGTAGAAAAATCGTTGATCCTAATTGGGCGCGCTCTGACTGAGCTAGAGAGTATTGATCCACACACCTCTTTGCGATCTATATACTGCCATAATGTCGTGCGTCATACCTTACTCTGGCTAACGTCATGTATTGAAGATATCTCTGTAGAGGTCGAGGGTAAACCTATATTACTAGTACCTGGGAGTTGCAGTAATCCCGAACCGCCAGCAGCGATCGCAGAGCGTCCGGTCGCAGCAATGGACGTTGCGTGGTATATGCTGGCGAAGCTGGACGTCTTGGCCCGCACTAAGATTGGATACGCGGCTAAACTTCGTGAGGAATTGGGCTCGAGTACTATTTTAAGTTTGGAGTTTAGCCTGTGTATTAGGGAACTTGTAGTTATTATTGAAGATAGTAACTACTTGGAGTTTCCTGAATGTGTTCTACGTTATGTAGAGTGCGCGTCTCACGCATTCAGCCGGTTAAATCTAGCAGAGCTCAATATGCTACAGCCAGCTCGAGAAAAAATCCCAGTGCTGAAGATAGCTGCGCTCGACCCTCAGCCTAAGAACATCCTGAATGAAGCACTCCTTGCGTATGCCGTTAGGTGCGCAAGCAAGCATCGATTTGAAGATGTTTTAGAACTGAAAGCCGCTATGGTTTCGAGATTCGGTATCGGCCCGGTGGAAAGCACCATCCTTGCGAGGATTGAAACAGGTGCGAAGCTAACTTCACCAACCTCGTTTGAAGAGAGCCTAATAGATGACCTGTCCGTATTTTGCGAAGGTGTTCATCCAACACCTAGAAACTATGCGTTGGCGGGTATTCGATCACTTCAATTAGTGGCTCATTCGTACATAAAAAGTGATTTGATCCCCATAATCGCGTTATGGCAGCGCTTTGCTTGGATGAGGATTATTTCCTCAGAGGTGTTTCAGCTTGTCACACCTTTGAGTACAGTCCCACCTTTGAAAGCGGCTCTGTCAAATTCAGGCAATAATGAGAGCTTTTTGTGCCAACTTATGCTCTTAGCGGCAGATGCCACTGCGTTGTCCCTCGGCCCTGATGTGCGTGCAGATTTTGTCTCGAAGGTTCGTCAATGACGGAGCAATTCGACTTGCTGCGAAAGAGCTACTGATAGTGCTGTGGCAATATTGCATGTTGATACCCCTGCCGAATTGATCCACGTGTCGACACAAGACTGCCCCAGTTCCAATCGGCACAAATTCATCACAGGGAATGGTTCGCAAGAAGTCAGGTTGCATCAGTGACATCTTGGCTGAAGCTTCAATTTGGCATCGGCGCTCAAAAACGGGATTCCCAGAGAGTGGTTATCACTACAGACGGGTACGCTCCTGATTCAGCGGATGAAAAGACCTTCTTTCTGTGGACCGAAACAGATTTTTAATCTTCGGCTCATTCACAAAGCGAGCTTTGCGATGTGCTGAGACAGTTTTTAATCCTTGGAGCTTGGTACAAGGGCCGAATTTGTAGCGTTGAGACAGTTTTTAAAACATCAACGCCCCTGGTCGAAGCGCCCGGATTACGGGCACGGCCTGAGACAGTTTTTAATCCTCAAGATCACCAACGGGCCTCCAGACCTCAGCGAAAGGATGCGACTTCGATGCAAACCCTCGCACAACTCCACCAGCGTTTGAACAACCGCCGATTTACGGTCGCCGCCAACACCCACGGGCTTTCCGGTGCCGGCACGGTGTTTCACTACCGTGTCGAGGGTGATGCCATTTCCGGTACTTACCAGGGCGGGCGAATTCGCGCGGGAACCCAAGTCGGGCGCGTTACCGGCCCTGACACCATCGAGCTGCTTTATCAGTGCCTGACCCACGAGGGCGAGTTGCTGGCCGGTTGGTCGCGTGGCACGGTCAGCGTTGATCAGGCCGGGCGCACCACGCTGAGTTTTGTATGGGGCTGGTTGTCGGGCGCGACAGGCGGTGGGGAATCCCACTACCTGGAGCTCTCCGATTAGGGGCCAGGTTCAGGTCCACCAGTAGCGCACAAGATGAAAGAAAATCGGCGCCGCAAAGCACACCGAATCCAGCCTATCCAGCATCCCGCCGTGCCCTTCGATCATATGCCCCCAGTCTTTCACGCCACGGTCGCGCTTGATCGCCGACATCACAATGCCGCCGGCAAAACCCAGCAGGTTGATCAACAGCGCGATCAAGAATGA
This sequence comes from Pseudomonas kitaguniensis, assembly GCF_009296165.1. GTDB lineage: Bacteria > Pseudomonadota > Gammaproteobacteria > Pseudomonadales > Pseudomonadaceae > Aquipseudomonas > Aquipseudomonas kitaguniensis. Next base: position 52,811 of record NZ_VUAZ01000130.1, read on the forward strand.
CTGCCACGGGTTGAACGGCGTGGTCCACCACAGCGCGGCGCCGATCAGCGATGACAGCAGAATTCCGCCGAAGAAGCCTTCGAAGGTTTTGGACGGCGACAGGTTGGGCGCAATCTTGTGTTTGCCGAACAGCTTGCCGCACACGTACTGCAACACGTCCGACAGTTGCACCACGATCACCAGGTAGGCGATCAGCAGCAGGTTACGGCCTTCGTAGCCGGGGATGTCGAGGGTCAGCAGCGCGGGTACGAAGGACACGCAAAACACCGCGATCATCAAGCCCCATTGCACCTTGGAGGCGCGTTCGAGGAAGTGTGTGCTGTCGCCGCCGAGGGAGGCGAGGATCGGCAGCAGCAAGAACACGTACACCGGGATAAAGATCGAGAACAGCCCGTACCAGTCGGCGTAGATCAGCAGGTATTGCAGCGGCAGCGCCAGGTAAAACGCGGCCACCAGCGCCGGGTAGTCGCTGCGGCGCGTGGGTGTGAGGGTGAGGAATTCGCGCAGGGCGTAGAACGACACCGCGTAGAACAGCAAGATTACCGCGGCAGTGCCGAGCCAGAAGGCAATGCCGATCACCACCACCATCACCCACCACGCGTTGATACGCGCGTTGAGGTTATCGATTACCGCATTCGGCGTGCCACGGGTGCGCAGCTTGAGGATCAGGCCGATCAGCGAGGCGAGCACCAGGATCGCGCCGATCCCGCCGAACAACATCAGGGTTTGGCTATCCATGTCAGACAAGCTCCGGGGCGAGGGCAAGCAGGGCATCGCGTGTGCGTTGAAGAAACACGGCTTTGTCTTCGCCTTCTTCCAAGTGCAGCGGCGCGCCAAAGCTGGTGGTGCACAGCAACGGCAGCGGCAGTACGCGGCCTTTGGGCATGACGCGGTTAAGGTTGGCGATCCATACCGGGATCAGTTCGGCCTGTGGGTAACTTTTTGCCAAGTGATACAGGCCGCTTTTGAACGGCAGCAAGCCTTCTTCAAGGTTGCGTGTACCTTCGGGGAAGATGATCAGCGAGTCGCCACCTTCCAGGGCCGCAAGCATTGGTTGCAAGGGGTTATCCACAGGCTCTTTGCGCTCGCGATCAATCAGCACGCCGTTAAACACGCGGTTGATGATGTAGCGACGCAAGGCGCTTTTGTTCCAGTAATCGCTACCGGCCACCGGGCGCGTGAATTTGCGCAGGTTTTGCGGTAACGACGCCCACAGCAATACAAAATCGCCGTGGCTACTGTGGTTGGCGAAATAGATACGTTGTACCGGCACTGGCGCGCAGCCCAACCATAGGCTGCGGGCGCCGGTGACAGTGCGGGCCATTGAGGTAATCAGCGCGGCGACCACGGGTTCGAACATGGGATTTCCTTATCCGGCGAAAGGTAGCCAAGGGCTGGCGAAAATCACGGCCACGGTCAGCAGCACTTGCGCACCGAGCAACCAGGCTTGCTTGCGCAGCAGTTTGAGGGCGCCGCGACGACGTTCTGTCCACGGTCTGCCAGCACGCTTGGCCGATTGCAGGCCAAGGGCTTGCAAGGCCTGGTCGAGGTCGGCGGTGCGTTTGGTATCGCGGGCCAGCAGAGCGAACAGGTCGGCATCAAACGCCACCCGCAGCGCCCAGTACTTTTGCAGCAGCCCCAAGATAATCATCCACAGGGCGAGTAGCAGGCAGATGCTCGAAATACTCGCCATCAGCAACTGGGCCAGGCCGAACAACACGCCGAGTAGCGTCAGGCCTGTGGATAACTGATCCAGTGAACGACCACGACGCAGCAGGCTGGCGACCACCTGGAGTTCCATATCAGCGGGCATTGGGTAAGCCCTCCAAGGCTTCGCGGTGAGCGGGATGCAGGACCACATCGGCCCGTGCTGTACGAATAATAGTCAACGCCTGATCAATCGTGGCGGCGCGGCCGCTGTGCAGCAGCCAGGCGGCGACGGCGGTGGCGCTGCGCGAGTAACCGAGCGCGCAACACACCAGCAACGGCCCGTTTGAACGCAGGCGTTCGATGGCCTGCGCAGCTTGCAGGCATTCGGCAGGCGTGGGTGCGATCAGGTCCAGCACAGGGATGCTGTGATAAGCGCGGCCCTGTGGATTAATCGGCAATTCGGCGCACAGATCTACGATGGCCTTGAATGAGCCCTGTTCGCTTGTTGCAGGCAGTCGACCCAGCCAAACGTTATCCACAATCTGGTCGGGCTTTGGATGGTGTCGCGTCCACAGCCGCGAGTTAACCCACGCCGCAGCCAGGTAAGGTGCATACAGCCAGCGAGCGGCGGGTGTCAGCCGGCCGTCGGCACGCTTCTGAAAGCCCCACGCGCCGAGTACGCAGTAATTGGC
>NZ_VUAZ01000131.1 GCF_009296165.1 Pseudomonas kitaguniensis
GTCCGAAGGTCGCGCGAATACCTCATCGCGTATTCAGGCTGTCGGCGGCGAGCGCCTGCCTGCGGCTGTGCCCGGCTCGCCAAGAATGCCCACCTCCGGTCTGATGGGCACCTTGAGCAAATTGGAGTCATCCGCCGCGCGCCGGCTGGGCCCGTTGAAGTACGTCGACACCGCCATGGATGTCATCCAGGGCGTGCGTAATGGCGACGCAAAAGCCATCGGCACAGGCCTGAGTACCGCAGGTGGCGCGTGGGCGGGCGCTTCCGCTGGCGCAGCCATTGGCACGTTGATATTGCCCGGTGTTGGCACTGCGGTAGGCGGCGCCATCGGTGGCTTGCTCGGCAGTGAAGCGGGCGCGTGGCTGGCTGAAAAAGTGATGGGCACAAGCGACCGTTTACCCTCACCCACGCAGGTCAGCCAAAACCTTAACAGCCCTCAAGCCGATAACCGCCCAATCAATTTTGCGCCGCAGATCACCATCACCGCGCCTGAGCAAGCCAGCCATCAACAATTGGCGGCGCTGGTGGTGCAACAGATCGAAGCGCAATTTACCCCACTGTCGATGGACAACCTGCTGGCGACGCGACGCGACGCAGCACTGACCGATGGAGCTGTGTGATGCGACAACAGATGGTGTTGGGCACTTTTATTTTTGGGCTCTCGCGCGGGTTTGCCTACGACACCCTTGATCGTGTGAGCAGCGGTGGCTGGGGCAGCCTGGACATTATTGTCGGCAAGCCCAAATCCACCCAAGTCGGCCAGGCGCTCGAAACGCTCACGTTTGGCGGCAAGACCACACGTGCCAAAGGCATGGCGCGTCTGGATGAGCTGCGGGCGCTGCAAGCTGTTCGGGTGCCGTTGCCTTTGGTCGATGGTATCGGGCGTAACTGGGGGTTGTGGACGATCAAGTCGATCGACGAAAAGCAGGCCGGTGTGATCGACGATGGCACCGCCATGCTGATCAATTGGACGCTGGTGCTTGAGGAGTTCGTCAATGCGTAAGGTGAGAAGTATCGCCGGTGACTCAGTCAACCTGCTGCTCTACCGCGAGCTGGGCCGCTGTGATGATGCGGCGGAAGAAGCCCTGTGGCGGCTGAACCCGGCGTTGGCCGAACAGGGCGCTGTATTGCCCGCAGGCGTCACCGTGCTCGTGCCCGAATTGGACACGCAACCCCTCACAAACCGGCCGGTATCGGCCTGGGATTAAGGAGCAACCATGGCACTTGGATTCACACCCGTGGTGGAACTTTACGGCGCCAATGCCGCGCTGTTCAACCAGCGTTTATTGGAGTGGGTGCATACCGATACCACCGGCCTGGCCTCTGATCAGCTGAAGCTGACCCTCGATATCGAAGGGCTCGAAGGGTTGCCGGACCTGGGCGGGAAAGTTGGCCTGCGCGTCGGTTACCTGGAGTCCGGTGTGGTCGACAAAGGGCTGTTCAAGATCACCCAGCGCACCGCGTCACTGTTCCCCATGCGCTTGGTGCTGGTGGCCACGGCCGCGCCGTTTGACATGGAGGGGTTCAAGCAACGGCGTACCGCCAGCCACGGGCCGATCACCCTGGGCGCGCTGTTTCGTCAACTGACCACGCGCTATGGGTTTTCACCGCGTGTGGAGCCTGAACTGGATGGCAAGCTGATCGCGCATATCGACCAGACCAATGAAAGCGACATGGCATTTTTGACGCGCCTGGCGAAGCAGTTCGATGCAGTCGCCAAACCCGTCGACGCGCTGTATGTGCTGGGGCGCAAAGGGCGGATCAGGTCATTGTCCGGCAAGGTACTGCCGGACGTGCAACTGTCGGTCACCCGCGACAATCGCCCGGGTGATCGCGCGTTTATCAGCGCACTGTTTACCGAGACCAGCCGTGCCCTCTACAACGGCGCGCAAACGGCTTGGTGGGATGCAGCGGCCGGTAAAAAGCATTGGGTGGCGGTGGGTTTCGAACCGTTCAAAGTGGTCACGCAACGTTATCAAAACGAAGACGAAGCCCGCTCTGCGGCGCAAGGCGAGATGCGTCGCGTGGGGCGTGAAGGGTTGAAGATCGATGTGGCCTGCCCCGGTAATCCGTCACTGGCCGCAGAAGGCCTGTTACTGCTGGATGAATCATGGCCAAGTTTTATGCAGGGGCGCTGGTCTATCCACACCGTCACGGCCAGCGGCAACCGCCAACAGAGCTATCGATGCGTGATCAACGCAAACGGTTTATCGCAGGCAGAATGATCGCTTAAATAAGGACCTCCATTGATAACGCTGTCTCACCTTATCCAGGTGATGCCTGGAGCCCGCCTTAGAGCGGGCATTTTTTTATCGGCGTTAAACACGGCGACCTCGAAATACGCCATCGACAACCCCAAACGCATCGCCGCCTTCCTCGCCCAAGTCGGCCACGAATCCGGCCAACTGCTGTACGTACGTGAACTGGGCAGCGAGCACTACCTGAGCAAATACGACACCGGCACATTGGCGGCTCGCTTGGGCAACACCCCCGAGGCAGATGGCGATGGCCAGAAGTATCGCGGTCGCGGGCTCATCCAGATCACCGGACGGCGCAATTACCTGGCGTGCAGCCAGGCGCTGTTCGGTGATGAGCGTTTACTGCAACAACCGCAACTGCTCGAACAACCCCAATGGGCGTGTGAATCCGCCGCCTGGTTCTGGCAAAGCAATGGCCTGAATCAACTGGCCGACAACGACCAGTTCACCACCATTACACGGCGCATTAATGGTGGCCTGAATGGCTTGGACGACCGCTTGCAATTGTGGGAGCGGGCGAAGGCGGTGTTATGCGTTTCTTAATGTCCTGCCGGCTGTTGGGCTATTTCCTCTCGCTTGGTGTTGCCGCGAGCCTGGCCTGGCAACTTCAGACGTGGCGGTATGAGGCGCAGCTTGTGCGCTTGGCGGCGACGCACGCAAGCGTGCTCGATCAGCACACCCAGGCGGCGTTGCAACAGCAACACGCCGAGCAAGACAAACGGTTGGCCCTGGAGCAACAACTCAGTGCCAGCGACCAACACCATGCGCAGGAGTTGAACGATGCCCACCATAATCAGGCGTATCTGCGCGACCGCCTGGCCACTGCTGATGTGCGGCTGTCAGTCCTTCTCGACGCCGGCGAGCCTGCCAGTGGCTGCACAGTGCCTGCCACCGCCACCCCCGGCGGCGTGGTTCATGCAACCGCGCGAGCCCGACTTGACCCGGCGCATGCTCAACGAATTATCGGCATCACCGACGACGGTGATAACGCCTTGATCGCCTTGCGTGCCTGCCAGGCGTATGTGCGCGCCGTCGGGCGTTAGCATCTTGATCCAGTCTGTCGCTTGCGTGTGCGATTTGCTCCTGTAGGGTAGGCAAATCCCCGCCTGTTTCTGGAGACGACCGTGAAGGAAATCACTCAATTAGCCGCTGAACTGGGTCGCCGCTTGCAGGTGCTCAATGCCCACGTCACCACTGCCGAGTCTTGCACCGGCGGCGGTATCGCGGAGGCCATCACACGCATACCGGGCAGTTCGGCCTGGTTCGAGGCGGGGTATGTCACCTATTCCAATCGACAAAAGACCCGGCAACTGGGCGTAGCTGAACAACTGTTCGCCAACGTCGGTGCCGTCAGCCAGGAAGTGGTCGAGGCGATGGTGCGGGGCGCGCAGGAAAAAAGCCTGTCGCGCTTTGCCGTGGCGGTGAGTGGCGTCGCCGGCCCCGATGGCGGTTCCCGCGACAAACCGGTGGGCACGGTATGGTTGGCGTTCGGCGTAGGCGAGGAGGTGACGGCCGAGCTTGCGCACTTCCCCGGCAACCGCGACGAGGTTCGCCGACAAACGGTAAAAGCCGCGCTGGAGGGCTTGTTGCGACGAGCTGCAGCAGAAATAGAAAATCAGGGGTAGGCGATCTTCGATGTTTGTGGAACAATACTGTCTACTTATACAGGTGTTGGCCGTCAGGCCTTATTGATTACGTGAGGACTTTAATGGACGAGAACAAGAAGAAAGCCTTGGCTGCGGCCCTGGGTCAGATCGAACGTCAATTCGGCAAGGGTGCCGTAATGCGTATGGGCGATCACGACCGTCAGGCGATCCCGGCTATTTCCACTGGCTCTCTGGGTCTGGACATCGCACTCGGCATTGGCGGCCTGCCAAAAGGCCGTATCGTTGAAATCTACGGTCCTGAGTCTTCCGGTAAAACCACGCTCACGCTGTCGGTGATTGCCCAGGCGCAAAAAATGGGCGCCACCTGCGCGTTCGTCGACGCCGAGCACGCCCTCGACCCTGAGTACGCCGGCAAGCTGGGCGTCAACGTTGACGACCTGCTGGTGTCCCAGCCGGACACCGGTGAGCAAGCCCTGGAAATCACCGACATGCTGGTGCGCTCCAACGCCATCGACGTGATCGTGGTCGACTCCGTGGCAGCCCTGGTACCGAAGGCTGAAATCGAAGGCGAAATGGGTGACATGCACGTGGGCCTGCAAGCCCGTCTGATGTCTCAGGCGCTGCGTAAAATCACCGGTAACATCAAGAACGCCAACTGCCTGGTGATCTTCATCAACCAGATCCGCATGAAGATCGGCGTGATGTTCGGCAGCCCGGAAACCACCACCGGTGGTAACGCGCTGAAGTTCTACGCGTCGGTCCGTCTGGACATCCGTCGTACTGGCGCGGTGAAGGAAGGTGACGAGGTTGTCGGTAGCGAAACCCGCGTTAAAGTGGTCAAAAACAAAGTGGCCCCGCCATTCCGTCAGGCCGAGTTCCAGATTCTCTACGGCAAGGGTATTTACCTGAACGGCGAGATGATCGACCTGGGCGTGCTGCACGGTTTTGTCGAGAAGTCCGGTGCCTGGTATGCCTACAACGGCAGCAAGATCGGTCAGGGCAAGGCCAACTCGGCCAAGTTCCTGGCGGACAACCCGGACATCGCTGCCACGCTTGAGAAGCAGATTCGCGACAAGCTGCTGACTCCAGCGCCAGACGTGAAGGCTGCCGCCAACCGCGAGCCGGTTGAAGAAGTAGAAGAAGCCGACACTGATAGCTGAAGCAAACGATGACAGTTGTACTGGATACACTCGTCGCCGTTCGGCGCACTGCGATGGACCTGCTCGCTCGCCGCGAGCATGGTCGAGTCGAGCTGACGCGTAAACTGCGTCAGCGCGGCGCAGAGCCCGAAATGATCGAAACCGCCCTCGACCGTTTGACGGAAGAAGGGCTGTTATCTGAAGCCCGCTACCTCGAAAGTTTTGTGTCTTACCGAGCGCGCTCCGGCTACGGCCCTGCGCGAATTCGCGAAGAGCTGAGCCAGCGTGGCCTGCAACGTGCCGATATTGACCTCGCCCTGCGCGAATGCAATATCAGTTGGCAGTCGCAGTTGGAAGACACCTGGCGGCGCAAGTTTTCGGGGCATCTGCCGATCGATGCCAGGGAGCGCGCGAAGCAAGGTCGTTTCTTGAGTTATCGCGGGTTTTCGATGGAGATGATCAGCCGCTTATTAAGCGGCCGGCACATGGACGACTGAACCTTCAAGTTGCCACCGTCAATCTGCTGCACCTGTCAAAAAACAAAGGCCCACTATGAAAATAGTGGGCCTTTTTTTTTGCCTTTAAAAAATCAAGCAGTCTCGGGCGTCACGCGCTGTTGTGCCTTGCCCTCAGCCTGCGCCCAGTTCTCCGGCAAGTTGATGTAATCCACCAGCTCGCGCAGCCGGCCTTGATCACGCCCGTTGAAGTTGAACACCAGCCGCGTCAAATGGCCGAACTTTGGCTCATCGTGTTCCTCGCCCGTGTAGGCCAATTGCTGGAACTCACCCTTTAGCCGCAGGCTGGCAAACTCGTTCTGCAAATGGGCCAAGGCCCGATCACTCAGCGGGTGATTCATGCGCACCACAAACTCACGTTTTAACCAGCGTGTGGAGTGGAAGTTGGCATAGAACCGGTTGATCTCGTCCACTGCTTCTTCAGCGCTGTAGACCAGGCGGACCAGCTTGAGGTCGGTGGGCAGGATGTAACGATTGGCTTCCAGTTGGCTGCGAATAAAGTCCAGAGCGCCTTGCCAGAAACCGCCGCCTGGCGCATCCAGCAATACAACCGGCACCAGCGGGCTTTTGCCGGTCTGGATCAGGGTCAGCACTTCGAGCGCTTCGTCCAGCGTGCCGAACCCGCCTGGGCACAGCACCAGCGCATCGGCTTCCTTGACGAAGAACAGCTTGCGGGTGAAGAAAAAGTGGAATGACAGCAGGTTCTCGGTGCCATCAATGGTCGGGTTGGCGTGCTGTTCAAATGGCAGGGTGATGTTGAACCCCAGGCTGTGTTGCAGGCCCGCACCCTCATGGGCTGCCGCCATGATGCCGCCGCCGCCGCCGGTAATCACCATCAGGTCGGATTGCGCGAGCATCGCGCCGACTTCGCGAGCCAAGGCGTACAAAGGGCTTTCGGCCGGCGTGCGTGCTGAACCGAACACCGTGACCTTGCGGCGGTCCTTGAACTGTTCCAACACACGGAAGGCGTTGTCCAATTCACGGATGGCCTGCAAGGTGATTTTGGCGTTCCAACGGTTGCGGTCGTCCTGGGCCATGCGCAGAACGGTGAGAATCATGTCGCGATAAAGTCGGATGTTCGGGCTGTTGGGGGCGATCAGTTGTAGCTGAGCGTCCACCTGCTGCGTGAGGTCTGCTCCGTGCTCTTCAAAATGACGGAGCAGTTGCTCGTTCGATTCATAAGGCATTCAACTTCTCCTTCTTCACAGAGCCTGGGCCAGCGGCGAGAAATTCGTCCGAGGCCACGACACTGCATGTGTCGCTGCATGCCCAAGGCATTGCACGCTGCTCGCCGGGCGGCAAGACGGGCTCTGTATGTTCCTGGTGATTTAGAAACCTTTGCACTGCCAGTCGCAGAAGGGCAACCCTCTTTTGCCCTGAAAGTGTTACAGAACGACGTAGATAACGCTCTGGATAGGCTGTCGGGATGACTTGATCATGTGCCGAAAAACCGTTGGTTGGCAACCGGTTGTTGGTCACCTATCACGCAGTTCAGTGGTCTGCAGGCAATTGACGCGGGGGGATGCGCGCGTGCTGGACAGCAGCGCGCGAAGGTCGAGCGGAGGTTACTTTTTCTTTTTCGCTGCGGCAGGTGCCGGGCAATCGGCTTCCGCAAACTTGACCGACGCCACAGGGCGATTGGTTTTGTTCTCGGTGATCTCGTAGCGCATGATTGCGCCCTTGGCCATCAACTCGCGGTAACCCGGGTTGAGGCACACGCTCTGCCCGAGTTGAAAATACACAGCCTTGGGGTTGGCGCGCATTTGTTCGGCGCGATCAGGCTGCACACTGAGGTGATCGATCAGTTGCATGCCTTCAACGGTGTAGGCCACTTCCAGGGTTTTTTCATCGATTTCCCGTGGCAGGTCCTTGTTGCTTTCAGCCGCGACGCTTTGCAGCTTCCTGTTCATTTGGGCCTCCAGCAGCGAGGCCGCGTGGGCGCTCATGGGCAGGACCAACGCAAGGGCGACGGATGGGGCAACAAGGCGCAGCATGGAACGCAGCATGAAACTCTCCTGATTCGGTTACTGGTGCATAGACCAGCCACTGCGCTGTGCGTTCAGTGGCGCGCAATTATAGGGGAGCGCTGGCCACTACAGCCAGGCGTATCGCTGGGAAGTGCCTGCAGCTCTGGTAAACTGCGGCCACTTAAAGCCTGCCTCGAGTTCCCTCAGTGTCGATTTCCCCTTTCGCGGGTTGTATCCGATGAGCCACGCCGTCTCCCGCTTGCGTACCGAACGCCTGGCGCGGGCCGTCAGGCCTTTTCTCAATCGCGGTTCACGTGCCGAGCGCTGCCCCGGCTGCCGGGTGATTCCCGAATACTGCCTGTGCGCCTGGCGCCCGCAGGTGCAGGCGCGTTCCGCCATGTGCCTGCTGATGCACGACGTTGAACCGATGAAACCGAGTAACACCGGCTGGTTGATCGCCGACGTGATTGACGACACCAGCGCATTCGCCTGGGCGCGCACTGAAGTCGAGCCCGAGTTGCTGAGCGTGCTCGCCGATCCGCAGTGGCAGCCCTACATCGTATTCCCCGGCGAATTCGTGGCGCCGCAGCGGGTGGTCAGTCAGGTCGACGTGGCACCCGGCAAGCGCCCATTGTTTATTTTGCTGGACGGCACCTGGAGCGAAGCGCGCAAGATGTTTCGCAAGAGCCCTTACCTTGAGCATTTGCCGGTGCTGAGCCTCGCGCCGGAACAGCTGTCGCGCTACAAACTGCGCCGCTCCAAGCGGGACGACCATTTTTGCACCGCCGAAGTCGCCGCGCTGTGCCTGGAACTGGCCGGCGATCAAGCGGCCAGTGAAGTGCTCGACGCCTACCTCGACGTGTTCAGCACGCATTATCTGGCCGCCAAGTTCCAGATGCCGCTGGACCCGGCCGACCACGTTCATACGCGTCTTGCACCGTATATCCCGGCGGTATGAGCGGACGCTAACTGGATGATGGCACTGTAAACCGGTACCCCGCTAAAATGCCTGCCGGCGTAGTGCTTGACCCTCCAGGCTACGCTGGGCATGCTGGGCGCCGATTGGGGCGTAAGCGTGAATTTTCAGCGTCGTTTCAGATGTTTTTGACGCTGAGGGTGCCCTGCGGTGACAGCTGCCTGGCTGTCGCCTTGTGTACTGGCCAACCCTGAACCGATCAGGGCTGCCGTAAAAAAACAGGATCATTTAATCAATGGCCACATACGAAATCCTGATAGCCGATGACCATCCGCTGTTTCGCAGTGCGCTGCATCAGGCTGTGACCCTGGGGCTTGGCCCGGACGTGCGTTTGGTTGAGGTGGCCAGCATCGCTGAGCTGGAAGCCCGCCTGACCGAAAAGTCCGATTGGGACTTGGTGCTGCTTGACCTGAACATGCCTGGCGCCTACGGTTTCTCTGGGCTGGTGCTGTTGCGTGGGCAATATCCGCAAATTCCGGTGGTGATGGTCTCTGCGCAGGAAGACGCCGATGTAGTGGTGCGCTCCAAGGAGTTTGGCGCCAGCGGTTTTATCCCCAAGTCCAGCGCGATGGCGGATATTCAGAAGGCTGTACGCACCGTACTCGACGGTGATGTGTCCTGGCCGCCGCAAGCGTTTGAAGAAATCAACGTGTCCGACGAAGCCAAGGCCGCCCGTGATGGTCTCGCCAGCCTGACGCCCCAGCAATTTCGGGTGTTGACCATGGTCTGTGAAGGCTTGCTGAACAAGCAGATTGCCTACGAGTTGAGCGTGTCGGAGGCCACCATCAAGGCCCACGTCACCGCGATTTTCCGCAAGCTGGGCGTACGCACGCGCACGCAGGCGGCGCTGCTTTTGCAACAACTTGAGTCAATTTCACAGCATTAAGCTGTCATCGATTCACGCTTTTTTGACCTTGCGTGAACTAGTTTCCCCACTTCTTTGGTTCAGTTGCCTACATCTATGTCGCCTTTCAAGGGTCAAACCGGTATCAAACGTATCTTCAACGCAGGGGGTTATTCCCTGGATGGCTTGCGTGCGGCTTTCGCTGGCGAGGCGGCATTCCGTCAGTTGGTACTGCTCAACGTCATCCTCATTCCCGTGAGCTTCTTCTTGCATGTCAGCCGGGTCGAGCGCGCTTTGCTGATTGCAGTGTGCCTGCTGGCGTTGATTGTCGAGTTACTCAATTCGGCCGTCGAAGCGGCTATCGACCGCATCTCGCTTGAGCGTCACCCGCTGTCGAAAAACGCCAAGGACATGGGCAGCGCCGCGCAATTCGTGGCACTGAGCATGATCGCCCTGGTGTGGGCGGTGATCCTGATCTAAGGCTCAGGCGATGCTCGGCAGCACGATCTCGTCGCTGCGCTGAACCCCGGCCGTAAAGGTGCGGCACAGCTCCAGAAACTCGCGCATCGCCGAGGTCTGGTACTTCTGTTTATGCCAGATGAAGTAGAACTGCCGGGCCAGGTCCAAGTCCGGGGTTTCTACCGGCACCAGGCTGCCACGGCGAAACGCGTCGCGCAGCGCCAGCCGGGAAATGCAGCCAATTCCCAGCCCTGACTCCACCGCGCGCTTGATCGCCTCGGTGTGTTCCAATTCGAGGCGAATATTCAATGCGCTGCGGTGATGACGCATTGCCTGGTCAAAGGTCAGGCGCGTGCCCGAGCCTTGTTCGCGCAGGATCCACGCTTCGTGGGTCAGTTGTTCCATCGTCGCCACGCCGGGCTTGGCCAAATGATGTTGCGGCGCGCAAAACACCACCAGTTCGTCTTCCACCCAGGTTTGCACCTCGATGTCCGGGTGGCTGCAGTCGCCTTCAATCAGACCCAGGTCAATTTCGTAGTGCGCCACTTGGTGCACGATGTTTGCAGTGTTCTGCACATGCAGCTTCACTTGGCTCTCGGGGTGTTGCTGCATAAAGCTGCCGATCAGCAGCGTGGCCAGGTAATTACCGATGGTCAGGGTGGCGCCCACCGCCAGCGAGCCGAAGCCGGACTTGCCGTTCAGCAGGTCTTCGATCTCCTTGGCCTGGTCCAACAGCGCCACCGCCTGGGGCAATAGCTGATGGCCGAGGGCGTTAAGGCTCAGGCGTTTGCCCGCGCGGTCGAATAATTGGCAGCTGGATTGGCGCTCCAGCTCGGTGATCGAGGTGCTGGCGGCGGATTGAGATAAGGCCAGAAGGCCAGCAGCGCGTGAGACGCTTTCCTGCTGGGCGACGGCGACGAAGACTTGCAGTTGACGGAGAGTAAATCGCATATCGATATAACCGATAACCCTTATCTTAATAATCCAGTTAACAGATATTGTCGCCGCCATTAGAATGCTGTGCAATTGCGCACCTCACCTTTGGCGCAGACCCATTTCCAGGAGTTCCCCGTACATGAGCAACATGAACCACGAGCGTGTCCTCAGTGTTCATCACTGGAACGACACTCTGTTCAGCTTCAAGTGCACCCGCGACCCGGGCTTGCGCTTCGAGAACGGTCAGTTCGTGATGATCGGCCTGCAACAGCCCAATGGCCGCCCGCTCATGCGTGCTTACTCGATCGCCAGCCCGAACTGGGAAGAGCATCTGGAGTTCTTCAGCATCAAGGTGCAAGACGGCCCGCTGACTTCCCAATTGCAGCATTTGAAGGAAGGCGACGAGATCATCATCAGCAAAAAACCGACAGGCACCTTGGTGCTTGACGATTTAAAGCCGGGTAAACATCTGTACCTGCTCAGCACCGGTACTGGCTTGGCGCCGTTTATGAGCGTGATCCAGGACCCGGAAACCTATGAGCGTTTCGAAAAAGTGATCCTGTGCCACGGCGTGCGTTACGTCAACGAAGTTGCTTACCGCGAATTCATCACCGAGCACCTGCCGCAGAACGAATTCTTCGGCGAGGCGCTGCGTGACAAGTTGATCTACTACCCAACCGTGACCCGCGAGCCGTTCGAAAACGAAGGCCGCCTGACCGACCTGATGCGCAGCGGCAAACTGTTCAGCGATATTGGCCTGCCGCCGATCAACCCAGAAGACGACCGCGCCATGCTGTGCGGCAGCCCAAGCATGCTGGATGAGACCAGCGAAGTGTTGAACAGCTTCGGCCTGAAAGTTTCGCCGCGCATGCGTGAGCCGGGCGATTACTTGATCGAGCGTGCGTTCGTCGAGAAGTAAACACGCGAGGCCATTGGCTGACCAGGCAACAAAAAAGCTCTAAATGTGGGAGGGGGCAAACCCCTCCCACATTGGTTTTCTATTTCAGTCAGCTGAAATCACTTCAAGCACGCAAATCACCCCAGCTTCGGGATAGTGCCACCGCACGTCCACATCCCAGAACTGCGCGCCGTATTCGCGCGTAGACACTGGCGTTTGATACGCCGGGCGTGGGTCTTGTGCCAAACATTGCTCGATCAATGCCACCAAGGGCTCGTCAAGGCGCTGAGCATGGCTTTGTGCCTGGTGCAGGGCGGTTTTCAGCCATTGCACGGCAATCAGCTGCGGCGCATTGCTGGCGATGTTGTTGGTCGCGGTGTCAATGATGTCCGCGTACGGCACGTACGGCTTGATATCCAGCACGGGCGTGCCATCGAGTAAATCAATCCCGGAAACCCACAGCCGGCCCGGCTCTACCTTGTCCAGCTTGACCACCGACTGGCCAATGCCATTCGGGCGATGGGTCGCGCGGGTGGCAAACACGCCCATCGACGTGTTGCCGCCCAGGCGTGGCGGGCGCACCTTCAGGCGAGGTTTGTCTTCCAGCGCCTGATGGAACAGAAACAGCAACCACACATGGCTGACCTGTTCCAAACCCTGCACCGCCTCACCGGTATCGAACGGCGCCACCAGTTCCAGCACGCCACGGGCGGCGGGCGCCAGTTGTGGCTGACGCGGGATGGCGAACTTCTCCTTGAAGCAGGAGCGCACGAAACCGACGGGCGAGACGTTGTAACTCATTTTTGAAGCCTCAAGTTACAAGCTGCACGCTACAAGCGTTTAACTTGCAGCGTGAAGCTTGGGGCTGCTTTAAGCTCTGACGCGCAGGGTCAGGCCCTTGAGGAAGTTACGCAGCAACTGGTCGCCACAGGTGCGGTAGTTGGTGTGGCCGAATTTGCGAAACAGCGCGCTCAGCTCGGGTTTGGACACCGGAAACTCGGAGGCCTTGAGGATGGCGTGCATGTCGTCTTCTTTGAGTTCGAAGGCCACGCGCAGTTTCTTGAGGATGATGTTGTTGGTCACCGGGGTTTCGATCGGCTGCGGTGGACGGCTTTCGTCCTTGCCGCGCTTGAAGATCACCAGGCCATCGAGGAAATGCGCCATGACCTCGTCCGGGCAGAATACAAAACCTTCTTCCTCATCTTTCTTGAGGTAAGTCAGCAGGTCTTCCTTGGTTACGTCCATGCCGCCGAGCTTGGTGATCTCGACCATCTTGTTGTCGCTGATGTCGAGCATGTAGCGCACGCTGCGCAGTACGTCGTTGTGAATCATGGTGGGCAATCCTGGTTTTCAACAGTGGACACCGCCCAATCAGGCGATGCCGGGAAAGGGTGTGCGGCTTAGAACTTCTCTTTGCCGGACAGGTAACGCCATTGGCCTACCGGCACTTTGCCGATGGACACGCCGCCGATACGAATGCGGCGAATGGCGATGACTTTCAAGCCAACGGCTTCGCAAAACAGGGCAATCACGCCCGGTTGCGGGTTTTTCATCGCAAAACGCAGGCGGTTCTCGTTCTGCCAACTGGCCTTCACGGCTGGCAGTTCTTTGCCTTTATACGTCAGGCCGTGGTTCAGGCGATTAAGGCCATGGGCGACCATGTCGCCTTCCACCTCCACCACGTATTCCTGCTCGATCTTGGCGGCGTCGGCGGTCAGCTTGCGCAGAATCTTCCAGTCCTGAGTGAACACCAACAGGCCGCTGGCCTTGGCTTGCAGGTCGGCGCTGGCGGTCAGGCGCAGAAAGTGGCCCTTGAGCGGGCGTTTGCTGAACCGGTGTTCTTCCGACAGGGTTTCGGCGCTGATCGAGGCCATCGCGGTTTCAGCATCCATACCCACTGGCGCGTGCAGCAGGATGGTCACCGGTTCCGGCGCAGTGGCTTTAGCCTCTGGGTCGAGTTCGACCTTTTGGGTGGTGATTTTGAACTGCGGCTCGTCGATGACTTCGCCGTCCACCGAGACCCAGCCGCCTTCGATAAACAGTTCAGCCTCCCGACGGGAGCAACCGACCAGTTCGATGAGGCGTTTGGAGAGACGTATGGGGTCAGTCATGACTAGGGCCGTAGCAAAAGGGGGCGTCTATTGTACCTGCCTGGCGCCGGTTAATCCCGGCCCCATTTCAGTGCTGTGGCATTTTGTGGCGCTGGGTCGGGGGTTGGCTTTCTGTGGGAGGCCCCACTGCATCTTTGATGTAGCGCTGTCGCGCAGCAAGCGGGCTTGGGGTGTTATTCCGGTTGGGTGTATATCCGGTATTTGGGTGATGGCTTATATCGGTTTCGCTCTTACAGCGAGTCACTTTTGAAAGGCCTGAAAGCCGACCTGAGTGGTTGAAGCAGATCAAAGGCGGGTTTTGCATACACGGC
>NZ_VUAZ01000132.1 GCF_009296165.1 Pseudomonas kitaguniensis
CCCTAAACCCATCACCAGCATATTGGAGAGTGGGCTGGCCTGAACCTGAGTCAAAACTGTGGGAGGGGGCTCTGTGTATTAATCAGGCCATCTGTTTCCAGCCCCAAACCCACCACCGGCATATTGGAGAGTGGGCTGGCTGAACCTGGTCAAAACTGTGGGAGGGGGCTTGCTCCCGATTGCGGCGGGTCAGTCAGCACATTTTGCACAGGCAGACCGCAATCAGGAGCAAACCCCTTCCCACAGGTTAGAACAGGCGGGCGAGCAGGGCGGTTACGGCGGTTTCGACGCGCAGGATGCGCGCGCCCAATTGCACGGGCTGCATGCCAGCCTTTGCCAGCAACTCTACTTCGTAGGGAATCCAGCCACCTTCCGGGCCGATGGCCAGGGTGACCGGTTCATTCAGCCCACGCGGGCAAGCCGGGTAATCACCGGGGTGACCGATCAGTCCGAGGGTGCCTTCGGTCATAGCCGGCAGGCGATCTTCAACAAACGGCTTGAAGCGTTTTTCGATGACGATTTCCGGCAGCAGCGTGTCTCGCGACTGCTCCAAACCCAAAATCAGTTGCTCGCGGATCGCCTCGGGCTCCAGAAACGGCGTTTGCCAAAAGCTCTTTTCCACGCGGTAGCTGTTGACCAGCACCACCTTCGGTACGCCCATCGCCGCCACGGTTTGCAGCACGCGGCGCAGCATCTTCGGGCGCGGCAGGGCCAGCAGCAGGGTCAGCGGGAGCTTGGCCGGCGGCGGCTGGTCGAGGCGCACTTGCAGCTCGGCCTCAGATGCTTCCAGGCGCAGCAGTTGCGCAGTGCCCATCAACCCGCCAATGCGGCCGACGCGCAGGCTGTCGCCGACCGCCGCACGGTGGACGTCCTGCATATGCACCAGGCGCCGATCACGCAGGATCACCCGGTCGGCCGCGATAAAGTCCGCCTCCTCAAGCAGCAGCAGGTTCACGGCTGGGTCGCTGGCGGCTGGTCGTCCGGGTCTGGGTCGGCATCGGCGGGTTGGTCATCGGGGTGATCGCCACGCTTGCTGATCAAACCGCTGAACAGAATGCCGATCTCGAACAGCATCCACATCGGCACGGCCAGCAGGGTCTGCGAGAAGATGTCCGGCGGCGTAAGGATCATGCCGACCACGAAGCAGCCGATGATCACGTAAGGGCGGATTTTTTTCAGGTACTTGACGTCGACCACGCCGATCCACACTAACAGCACCACGGCAACCGGGATTTCGAAGGCCACGCCAAAGGCGAAGAACAACGTCATCACGAAGTCGAGGTAGCTGGTGATGTCGGTCATCATTTCTACGCCGGCCGGGGTGGCGGCGGCGAAAAATTTGAAGATCAGCGGGAACACCAGGAAGTACGCGAAGGCCATGCCGGTGTAGAACAGCAAGATGCTCGACACCAGCAATGGCACGGCGATGCGTTTTTCATGCTTGTACAAACCCGGTGCGATAAACCCCCAGATCTGGTGCAGGATCACCGGGATCGCCAGGAACAGCGAGACCATCATCGTCAACTTCAGCGGCGTCAGGAACGGCGACGACACGTCGGTGGCAATCATCGTCGCACCGGCCGGCAGGTACTGGCGCAGCGGCGTGGAGACGAAGGTGTAGATCTGCTGGGTAAAGGCAAACAACCCGGCAAATATGATGAAGATCGCCGCTATGCAGCGCAGCAGGCGGGTGCGCAGCTCGGTGAGGTGCGAGACCAGTGGCATGTGCTGGTCGTTTTCCGGTTTATCAGCGCTCATGGGGCTCGCGGCGGCAGTGTAGGGTCATGGGGAGCGGGCGGCGCGATAGGCGCCGGCGCTGGCTCTGTCGGGGCGGGTGCGGGCGGTGCCGGCGGCTGTTCCGCCACCGGTAAAACCTCGGCCACGGGAGGCGGCGCGATGCTGTGCTCGGCGACTGGCGCGGCCGATTTGCCCGGCTCATTCACCGGAGACAGCATTTTGCGCGCTTCCTGCTCCAACGAAAGGATATGTTCGTTGTGCAACTGGCGGCGAATATCGTCGGCGCCGATTTCCCGTTCAACTTCATCTTTGATGGCGTTGAAACTGCGTTTCAGGCGCCCGATCCACAAGCCAGCAGTGCGCGCGGCACCGGGCAGGCGTTCCGGCCCCAGCACCAGCAGGGCGACGAGGCCGACAAGCAGCAGTTCAGAGAAGCTGATACCAAACATTAGTCAGTGCTCACGAGTCTTTGCGGGTCGGCTCTTGGACTTTTTCAGCCTGTACGTCAAAGGTGCGACGCTCGGGGATCGGCTGGGTGGCCTGCGGGTGCACGGGCTGCACCGGCGGCGCTGGGTTAACCACGGGGTTAACCACCGGGTCGGCGGGTTTTTCGTCATCGTTCATGGCTTTACGAAAGCCCTTGATCGACTCGCCCACGTCGGTGCCCAGGTTCTTGAGTTTTTTGGTGCCGAACACCAGAACAACCACCACCAGAATGACGATCCAGTGTTTCCAGTCAAAAATGCCCATGCTGCAATTCCTCTGTGAAAGTTATTCAGGCGGACGGGCGCGAGGCCTTTTCGGCATGCCCGGACAAGCCGAAGCGACGGTCCAGTTCATCCAGCACTGCCTGCGGATGCTGCCCCAGTTGGGCGAGCATGACCAGACTGTGGAACCATAAATCGGCGGTTTCGTAGATGACATCGCTGCAGTCGCCGCTGATCTGAGCGTCTTTGGCGGCGATGATCGTCTCGACAGATTCTTCGCCGAGTTTTTCCAGAATTTTGTTCAGGCCCTTGTGGTACAGGCTGGCGACATAAGAGCTGTCGGCGTCCGCACCTTTGCGGTCTTCCAGCACTTGGGCCACACGGTTCAGGGTATCGCTCATGTTCAGTGTCCTGCCGAATAAATGGCGTGCGGGTCTTTGAGCACCGGCTCGACTACCTTCCACTCGCCGTTCTCGAACACGCGGTAGAAGCAGCTGTGACGCCCTGTGTGACAGGCGATGTCGCCGATTTGTTCGACCTTGAGAATCACCACATCGGCGTCGCAGTCGATGCGCATCTCGTGCAGGGTTTGCACGTGCCCGGACTCTTCGCCCTTGCGCCACAGTTTGCCACGCGAGCGTGACCAGTAAATGGCGCGCTGCTCAGTGGCGGTGAGGCTCAGGGCCTCGCGGTTCACCCAGGCCATCATCAGCACGCGCCCGGTCTTGTAGTCCTGGGCAATGGCCGGCACCAGGCCGTCACTGTCCCACTTGATCTCGTCCAGCCAGTCTTTCATGTTCGGCTCCGGCAATTTGCGACAGTGTATAACCGGATCGGCTATCGACGCACGATCAGATAAACACCCACGGCGACCATGATCCCGGCCGGCCAGTGGCCCAATTGATTCAGCGGCCCACCGATGGCCAGCATCACGCCGCCGACCAGGTGCGCGGCGCCGAGCAGGCGCAGGAACCAATCGTCCTTGCGCTTTTGCCAGGGCGGCGCGGGGTCTTTGGCGTGCGGCTGGGACATGCGCTCCAGCAGGTCGCGGGTCATGTTGGCCAGGTGCGGCAGTTGTTCGACCTGGCTTTGCAGGTTGCCCAGCAGGGTTTTCGGGCTGACGCGTTCGCGCATCCAGCGTTCGAGGAACGGCTGGGCGGTCTTCCACAGGTCGAGGTCCGGGTACAACTGGCGGCCCAGGCCTTCGATGTTGAGCAGGGTTTTTTGCAACAGTACCAACTGCGGTTGCACTTCCATATTGAAGCGCCGCGCGGTCTGGAACAGGCGCATCAGCACCTGACCGAAGGAAATATCTTTTAACGGTTTTTCAAAGATCGGCTCGCACACCGTGCGGATCGCCGCTTCGAACTCGTTGAGTTTGGTTTCAGCCGGCACCCAACCCGAATCAATGTGCAGTTGCGCGACGCGGCGGTAGTCGCGCTTGAAGAAGGCAAACAGGTTGCGCGCCAGGTAGTCCTGGTCTTCCGGGGTCAGGCTGCCGACGATGCCGCAGTCGATCGCGATGTACTGCGGGCTCCACGGGTTAACGGTGCTGACAAAAATGTTGCCGGGGTGCATGTCGGCGTGGAAGAAGCTGTCGCGGAACACTTGGGTGAAGAAAATCTCGACGCCGCGTTCGGCAAGCATTTTCATGTCGGTGCGCTGGTCGGCCAGGGTCGCGAGATCGGTAACCTGAACGCCGTAGATACGCTCCATCACCAGCACTTTGGGGCGGCACCAGTCCCAATACACTTGCGGCACGTACAGCAACTGCGAGCCTTCGAAATTGCGCTTGAGCTGGCTGGCGTTGGCTGCTTCGCGCAGCAGGTCGAGTTCGTCGTAGATGGTTTTTTCGTAGTCGGCGACCACGTCCACCGGGTGCAGCAAGCGTGCGTCAGCGGAGAAGCGCTCGGCGGCGCGGGCAAGAATAAACAGCCACGCCAGGTCCTGGCCGATAATCGGCTTGAGGCCGGGGCGAATCACCTTCACCACCACTTCTTCGCCAGTCTTGAGCTGCGCTGCGTGCACTTGCGCCACCGAGGCCGAGGCCAGCGGGGCAACATCAAAACGGCTGAACACTTCGCTGATTTTCTTGCCCAACTGCTCTTCGATCAGCTTCATCGACTGTTGCGAATCAAACGGCGGCACGCGGTCCTGCAACAGCATCAGCTCGTCGGCGATGTCTTCGGGCAGCAAGTCGCGGCGAGTCGAGAGGATTTGCCCGAACTTGATAAAAATCGGCCCAAGGTCCTGCAAGGCCAGGCGCACGCGTGCACCACGGCTCAACGTCAGCGCTTTGCGCGGCAACCAGCGCCACGGCAGCACATAGCGCACCGCCAGCAGGAACCACGGCAAGGGCAGGGCGAACAGCAGGTCATCAAGGCGGTAGCGGATTACGACGCGCTGGATACGAAACAAACGGCGGACGGCGAGCAGCTTCATGCGTTATCGCTTGGATCAAGGGAACGGCTCAAGCGCTCGAAGCGGGCCTCAAGGCGTTCCAGGTCGATTTTGGCCTTGTCGAGTTCACGAAAGCGCGCTTGCGCTTCGCGTTCTCCGACCAGGGTGCGCGATTCTTCGCTCAGGTATTCGGCGAGGTTCTGGTTGAGGCTGGCGAACCCTTGCTGGTACCAGCGCGCGCGGCTGCGCAGGTGGCCGCTGATCAACTGGGTGGCCACCGGGCCGAGCCAGCGCGACAGCTCGTATTCCCAATCCAGTTCCAGGTCTTGCAGCACGGCGGCCAATTCCATCAGCACCGCGCTGTCGCCTTCCAGCGCCACTTCGGGGCTGTGCAGGATGGCGCTTTTGTTGCGGCTCAGCGCCAGGTGCAACAGGCTTGAAGCCGGCGCGCGCAGGGTGCAGTCGGCCTCGGCGGCCCACTGGGTCGCGAGCAGCAGGCCTTCATCGCTGGGCAGAATAAACAGCTGCAAGGCGGGGCTGGTGCAGTCGACGGCAATGATCTTGCCATTCAAGTGCGCCAGCCGCGCCAGGGCGGTGCTGTCCAGGCGCAGCACACGGTTGAGGCCGTGTTCTACGCTGGCGAGGAGGCCTGCGAACAGCATCAGGGTTTGATGCCGCGGTGCAGGGCGACAATGCCCGAAGTCATGTTGTGGTAGGTCACGCGGTCAAAACCGGCCTCCACCATCATCGACTTCAAGGTTTCCTGGTTGGGGTGCATGCGGATCGATTCGGCGAGGTAGCGGTAGCTCTCGGCGTCATTGGTGATCAGCTTGCCCATCAACGGCATGAAGGCGAACGAGTAAGTGTCGTAAACCTTGGACATCAGCGCGTTGGTCGGCTTGGAAAACTCCAGCACCAACAGGCGGCCACCCGGCTTGAGCACGCGCAGCATCGAGCGAATAGCGTCCTCTTTGTGGGTGACGTTGCGCAGGCCAAAGGCGATGGTCACGCAGTCGAAGTGGTTGTCCGGGAACGGCAGCTTTTCAGCGTCGGCCTGGACGAATTCGATGTTGCCGGCCACGCCTTTATCCAGCAGGCGGTCGCGGCCGACCTTGAGCATCGAGCCGTTGATGTCGGCCAGCACGACCTGGCCGGTTGGGCCGACGAGTTTGGAAAACTTGGCGGCCAGATCGCCCGTACCGCCAGCAATATCCAGCACGCGGTTGCCGGTGCGTACGCCCGACAGTTCGATGGTAAAACGCTTCCACAGGCGGTGCATGCCGCCCGACAGCACGTCGTTCATCAGGTCGTACTTGGCGGCTACGGAATGAAACACCTCAGCGACTTTTTCCGCTTTCTGGCTTTCCGGAACATTCTTGAAGCCGAAGTGAGTGGTGGGTTCGGCATCGCTGCCTTTGCGCTGATCAGTCATATCGCTGTCACCAAAAGAGAATGCGCCACATGATAATCCCCAAGGCCTGCTTTGTCTTGGCAAGGCTGAAGGTAAGATAGACGGTCACCGAGGTTTTTTGCCGCATGGCAGGTGTTCCAGTCGCTATAAAGAGGAGTCATTGTAATGGCGCGTATTACCGTTGAACGTGCGCATACCTTGGGTAAAGCAGGCGCACGCGCAAAGGCCGAGAAGTTGGCGAGCAAACTCAAGGAACGCTATGGCCTTGAGCCGTCGTGGTCGGGCGATACCTTGAACCTTAAGCGCTCGGGGGTTAAGGGCACGGTATTGGTCGCCGAAGATTCACTGCGCATTGAGGTTGAATTGGGCCTGTTGATGTCGGCCATGAGTGGCACCCTCAAGTCCGAAATCGAGAAAGCCCTGGATAAGACACTGGCCTGACCGGGGTGTGCTTAGGGGGCCGATTCTAATTGTTCAGCCTGGGTTGTGCCCAAACCCTCAAGTTCGGCGGCCCGTTGCTCCAGCCCATTTTGAGTGAGATGCACCATGGCCAAGGTTATTCTGAAGAAAAAATCGACGTTCAAGCCACCCCCCGTTAGTGACGTTAAAAACTATGCCCGCAAGATCTGGCTGGCCGGGTTTGGCGCCTGTGCCAAGGTCGGCAGCGAAGGCGGCGAGTACTTCAAAGAGCGCGTTAGTGCGGGTCAACATGTTGAAAGTAAAGACAAAAAAGTTGCGGTTGAACAACTTGATGCCGCCAACAGTCAGATTGATCAAGTAAAGAGTAATGTCTCAAGCATCAACGGCGTGGTTGAAGTTCAACTGGATAAAGTTGAGTGCGCCTTTGACACGCGTGTTGCCAGTGCCTTGAATCGGCTTGGCATTGCGTCTAAACATGATGTTGGGACACTCTCTGCTAAGCTCGAAGAGCTGACGGCATTGCTGAAACGTGTCGCGCGTAAACACTAAGGAGACATCCGGATGGCTGTTAAAAAGACTACTCAGAAAGAAAGCAGCTCGTGGGTCGGGGAAGTTGAAAAATATTCCCGCAAGATCTGGCTTGCTGGTTTAGGCGTGTACTCGAAGGTTAGCAGTGACGGCGGTAAATACTTCGAGACGTTGGTCAAGGACGGCGAGAAGGCCGAGAAGTTGACCAAGAGTACAGTGGGTAAAAAAGTTGACGCGGCCAAGGCAACTGCCGGTTCCGCCAAGTCCAGCCTTTCTGACACGTGGGGCAAGTTGGAAGAAACGTTCGACAAGCGCTTCAATAGTGCCATTTCGCGACTCGGCGTACCGAGCAAGGCTGAACTGAAGACGCTGCACAGCAAGGTCGATACCCTGACCAGGCAAATCGAAAAACTCACGGGCGCCAAAGCGGCCCCGGTTAAAACTGCTGCGGCTAAACCTGCTGCCAAGCCGGCGGCTAAAACCGCAGCGGCAAAACCCGCTGCGAAAACGTCGGCCAAGCCTTTGGTTAAAGCGGCTGCAAAACCTTCGGTCAAGGCTGCGGCAAAACCTGCGGCAACACCGGCCGCCAAAACTGCAGCGGCAAAACCTGCCGCCAAGCCAGTGGCCGCTAAAGCGGCTACCAAGCCAGCGGCTAAACCTGCGGCCAAGGCGGCTGCGAAACCCGCCGCTAAAACCGCAGCGGCCAAGCCTGCTGCAGCAAAACCTGCAGCAGCCAAGCCAGCGGCAAAACCTGCCGCTGCGAAGAAGCCAGCAGCGGCCAAAAAGCCTGCTGCAGCGGCCAAACCTGCAACCCCGGCACCGGCTGCTTCAACAGCCAACTCGGCGTCCGCGCCGACACACGCTGGTGCTACCCCGACTGCATCGCCGGTAACCCCGACGCCATCCAGTCAGTCCTGATTTTTTTCAGGCTACAAAAAATGCCCGGCCTGCAAAGGTCGGGCATTTTTTTGCATGCAGAATGCGTTCAAATGTGGGAGCGGGCTTGCTCGCGAAATTTTTTCGCAAGTGGGCCAATCATTGACCACGCGACGGGGCATTCAAGCAGACGAGATTAGAAAATGCCCTTTGAACAGGAACACGCCTGCGCTAAAGCATCAGCCGCACGACCGACTGACTCGGGTCGCGGGTTTTGCCGGCCGCTTTGAGTTCAGCCAGGTAATCGGCCCACAGCGCTTCCTGGCGCACGGCCAGTTGGTAAAGGTAGTCCCAAGTGAACAAGCCGCTGTCATGCCCGTCGTCAAAGGTCAATTTCAGTGCGTACTGACCAGCCGGTTCTATCTTGATCAACCGTACGTTGAGCTTGCCGAATTGCAGGATCGGCTTGCCGTGGCCCTGCACCTCGGCGGACGGCGAATGCACGCGCAGCAGCTCGGCGGGTAATTGGTAGGCCTCATCGGGGCTGTAGGTGAGCCCGAGGGTGTTAGAGGCTTTGTGCAGGTTTACAGCAGTGGGGAATTTCGACATTGCAGATGATCCTGAAGGAACCGGCTCAAAACTGTGGGAGCGGGCTTGCTCGCGAATACGGTGTGTCAGTCAGCACCTCTGATACTGATACAGCGCATTCGCGAGCAAGCCCGCTCCCACAGTAAAGCAAAGCGGTCCTGAGTGAGGCTTACAGGATATAACGCGACAGGTCTTCGTTCTGCGCCAATTCGCCCAAGTGGCTGTTGACGTAGTCGGCGTCGATCTTGATCGCTTCGCCATTCTGCGAACCGGCCATGTCGCCAGCGCTGAACGACACTTCCTCAAGCAGGCGCTCAAGCAAGGTGTGCAGGCGGCGCGCACCGATGTTCTCGGTTTTCTCGTTAACCTGCCAGGCGATCTCGGCCAGACGCTTGATGCCTTCCGGCAGGAACTCGATGGCCAGGCCTTCGGTTTTCAGCAGCTCACGGTACTGCTCGGTGAGCGAGGCGTGCGGTTCGCTGAGGATGCGCTCGAAGTCGCCCGGGGTCAGCGCCTTGAGTTCCACGCGAATCGGCAGGCGGCCTTGCAGCTCCGGCACCAAATCGCTTGGCTTGCTCAGGTGGAACGCGCCGGAGGCGATAAACAGGATGTGGTCGGTCTTGACCATGCCCAGCTTGGTGTTCACCGTACAGCCTTCGATCAGCGGCAGCAGGTCGCGCTGTACGCCCTCGCGCGACACGTCGACACCGCCGGAATTACCGCGCTTGGCCACCTTGTCGATCTCATCGATAAACACGATGCCGTGTTGCTCGACCGCTTCCAGCGCCTTGGCTTTGAGCTCTTCGTCATTGACCAGGCGCCCGGCTTCTTCGTCACGCACCAGTTTCAGCGCGTCCTTGACCTTGAGCTTGCGGCTTTTTTTCTTGCCCTTGCCCATGTTGGCGAACAGGTTCTGCAACTGGCTGGTCATTTCTTCCATGCCGGGCGGCGCGGAGATGTCGACGCCGGACACTTCGGCGACTTCGATCTCGATTTCCTTGTCGTCCAGCTGGCCTTCGCGCAGGCGCTTGCGGAACAGCTGACGCGTATTGGAATCGGAGGCCGGTGCGGCGTCTTCGTTAAACCCCATGCGCGCCGGTGGCAGCAGGGCGTCAAGAATGCGCTCTTCGGCGGCGTCTTCGGCGCGGTGGCTGACCTTGGTCATTTCCTGTTCGCGCAGCAGCTTCAGCGCGGCGTCGGCCAGGTCGCGAATGATCGACTCGACGTCGCGGCCCACATAGCCCACTTCGGTGAACTTGGTGGCTTCAACCTTGATGAACGGGGCGTTGGCCAGCTTGGCCAGGCGCCGCGCAATCTCGGTTTTACCGACGCCGGTAGGGCCGATCATCAGGATGTTTTTCGGGGTTACTTCAACGCGCAGTTCTTCAGGCAGTTGCATCCGGCGCCAGCGGTTACGCAGCGCAATGGCAACGGCGCGCTTGGCATCGTCCTGGCCGATGATATGGCGATTAAGTTCATGGACGATTTCGCGGGGAGTCATGGACATAGTGTTTGGCGGCCCTCAAGCGCAAATAAGCCTACGGCTTACTCGGCGAGGTCCTGCTCCTCAATGGTCAGATTGTGGTTGGTGAACACGCAAATGTCGCCAGCAATGCCCAAGGCAGTCTCGACGATTTCGCGGGCCGACAGGTCGGTTTTCTTCAACAGTGCGCTGGCCGCAGCTTGCGCGTAACCACCGCCGGAGCCCATGGCGATCAGGCCGTTTTCCGGCTCAACCACGTCACCGTTGCCGGTGATGATCAGGGACGCGTCTTTGTTGGCGACCGCGAGCATGGCTTCGAGGCGGCTGAGTGAGCGGTCGGTGCGCCATTCTTTGGCGAGTTCGACGGCAGCGCGAACCAGGTGGCCCTGGTGTTTTTCCAGCTGACCTTCGAAGCGCTCGAACAGGGTGAATGCGTCGGCAGTGGCGCCGGCAAAGCCCGCAAGCACCTGGCCGTGGTACAGGCGACGCACTTTTTTGGCGTTGCCTTTCATCACGGTGTTGCCAAGGGAAACCTGGCCGTCGCCGCCCATGACGACTTTGCCGTGGCGACGTACTGAAACGATGGTGGTCAAGGGGAGAGTCTCCACGCAGCGGGGCGAAAATGCCCTGATGGAAACTGATATGGGGGTACTGAGGGGGATTTCAACCGTAGGACGGGAGCGGGTTTACACGGCTGCCACACTTTTCAGAACAGCCCAAAACCAACGGTGGGAGGGGGCTTGCTCCCGATGGCGGTGTGGCAGTCACTGAAAATAGTGACTGATCTACGGCTATCGGGAGCAAGCCCCCTCCCACATGTTTACCTGTTTTAGCCTGAATCAGCGGCTCTGGCGTTGTTGTAACAACAGGTTACTAAACCCTGCGCCCGCCAGTTGTTTCTGTGCCACCGTCAACTGCTCACGGTTGCTGAACGGTCCTACCAACACGCGATACCAGGTCGCTTCCTTGACCGTGCCGGACTCCACCGTCACCGCCTGGCCCAACAGAATGATCTGCGCCCGCACGCGATCCGCATCCGCCTGTTTCGGGAACGAACCCGCCTGCAGGAAGAACTTGGTCACCGGCGCCGCCTTGGTGGCCGCAACCGGCGGCGCTGGCGGCGGGGTGATCCCGGCCAACGCAGCTTGCGCCCGCGCGGTGTCGATTTTCGCCGCTTCGGCTGGCGTTACCGGGGTGGTCGGCACTTGCGGCGTCGGCAGGGTTTTCTCCGGCACCGCGTCCGGCGGCACGATCACTTCCGATTCCGGCAGCAGCGTGTAGAAGTCGTACTTGGGCTTAACCGGAGCGGTCGGGCTAGGCGCCGTCTTGTTGGCTTCGGCCATTTTGCTGGCCTTCTGCTGCTCTTGCTTGACGCGTTTGACGTCATCGCCCTTGCCCGGCTCCAGCTTCATCAGAATGACTACAAACGCACCGACCGCCAGGCCGATGGCCATCCACAGCCAGCCTGGAATAGGCTTCTTTGCCGGTGCCTGGTAGCGGCTCGCGCCGCGCTTGGGTGCAGGTTTTTTCTTGGCAGCCAACTTACATACGCTCCAGAGTTTCCAGGCCTAACAGTTCCAGGCCTTGCTTGAGGGTCCGTCCAGCCAGTGCGGCGAGGCGCAGGCGACTGTGCTTCTGAGCTTCGTCGTCGGCGGTGAGGATCGGGCAGTTCTCGTAGAAGCTTGAGAACAAACCCGCTACTTCGTACAAATAGGTGCAGAGAATATGCGGCGTGCCTTTGTCGCTGACGCTGTTCAGCACTTCGCCGAACTGCGCGAGTTTGGCCGCCAGTTCCTGTTCATGTGGCGCTTCAAGGTTGATTTGGCCCTGGACTTCGCTGAAGTCCTTGCCCAGCTTGCGGAACACACCGGCCACGCGGGTGTAAGCGTAAAGCAGGTACGGCGCGGTGTTGCCTTCAAAATTGAGCATCAATTCGAAGTTGAAGCTGTAGTCGCTGGTGCGGTGCTTGGACAGGTCGGCGTATTTTACCGCCCCAATCCCCACTACGCGGGCGATGTTGCGCAGGTCGGCTTCGGCCAGTTCCGGGTTCTTTTCCTTGACCAGGCTGTAGGCACGTTCCTGGGCTTCGTTCAGCAGGTCGATCAGCTTTACGGTGCCGCCGTCGCGGGTTTTGAACGGGCGGCCGTCGGCGCCGTTCATGGTGCCGAAACCCATGTGTTCCATGTGCATCGGGTGGGTGACGAAACCCGCGCGACGTGCCACTTCGAACACTTGCTGGAAGTGCAGGGCCTGGCGCTGGTCGACAAAATACAGCGCGCGATCCGCCTTGAGCACGCCACTGCGGTAGCGCACGGCCGCCAGGTCGGTGGTGGCGTAGAGGTAACCGCCATCGGCCTTGACGATGATCACCGGCAGCGGCTCGCCGTCGGCATTCTTGAATTCTTCTAGGAACACGCACTGCGCGCCGTTGCTCTCGACCAACAGGCCTTTGGCCTTGAGGTCGTTGACCACGTTGATCAGGTCGTCGTTGTAGGCGCTTTCGCCCATCACGTCGGCCATGCTCAATTTAACGTTGAGCAGTTGGTAGATTTCCTGGCAGTGCGACAGCGAGATCTCGCGGAACCGGCCCCACAGCGCCAGGCATTCCTCGTCACCGGCTTGCAGCTTGACCACCAGGCCACGGGCGCGTTCGGCGAATTCTGCGGAGTCG
The DNA here is from genome assembly GCF_009296165.1 of Pseudomonas kitaguniensis. Classification (GTDB taxonomy): domain Bacteria; phylum Pseudomonadota; class Gammaproteobacteria; order Pseudomonadales; family Pseudomonadaceae; genus Aquipseudomonas; species Aquipseudomonas kitaguniensis. The sequence goes on from NZ_VUAZ01000132.1 coordinate 12,822, forward strand.
TCGAAGCGCTTCTTCGCGGCGCGGTAGAAGTTTTCGAGGTCGGCCAGCTCGTTGCTGGTGATCGGGTTTTCCTGCAGGTAAGCCATCAACATGCCGAACTGGGTGCCCCAGTCGCCCACATGGTTTTGACGGATCACGGTATCGCCAAGGAACTCCAGCACCCGCGCCACGCCGTCGCCAATAATGGTCGAACGCAGGTGGCCCACGTGCATCTCTTTGGCCAGGTTGGGTGCCGACAGGTCAACGACCACGCGCTGCAACGGGCCGGCCTTGCGCACGCCGATGTTGGCGTCGGCCAGGGCCGCGTCCAGGCGCGACGCCAGGGCTTGGGTGTTCTGGAAGAAGTTGATGAAGCCAGGGCCGGCGATGTCGGCCTTGGTGACGCTCTCGTCAGCAGGCAGCGCGGCGATGATTTTCTCGGCCAGGTCGCGTGGCTTCAGGCCTGCCGGCTTGGCCAACATCATCGCGATGTTGCTGGCAAAGTCGCCGTGGGTCTTGTCGCGGGTGTTTTCCACCTGGATCGCCGGCGTCAGGCCTTCAGGCAACACACCTTCATTGACGAGTTGGGTGATGGCTTGTTGGATCAGCTGGCGAATGGTGTCTTTCATGGTGTTCTCTTTCGGCCGCAAGCGGCGGCGCGCAATGCGCAGGTGGAAAAGCTCGGCATTATCCGTGGCGAGGGCGGGCTTGCCAACCTTCGCGGGACCTGTGGCCGGGCTTAATACAAATCTACCGGGTCTACATCCAGTGACCATCGCACTTGCCGGCCGCTGGGCATTTGCTCCAGGGCAAGCAACCAGCTACTCAACAGCCGATGCAGCGGTGCGCGCGAGGTGGCCTGCAGCAGTAGCTGAGCGCGATAACGCCCGGCACGGCGCTCCATGGGCGCGGGCACCGGGCCGAGCAGCTCGATGCCGGTCAGACCCAATTCGCCGAGCAAACGTTCGGCCGCGCTGCACGCCTCATCCAAAAAACTTTCGGCCTGCCCCGGTTTGTGGGCTTCGGCGCGCAGCAAGGCCAAATGCGCAAACGGCGGCAGCCCGGCCGAGCGGCGCTCGCTCAATGCCTGTTCGGCAAAGGCGAAGTAGCCTTGTTCGGTCAACTGAATCAGCAGCGGGTGGTCGGCCAAGTGGGTCTGGATAATCACCTTGCCCGGCTCTTCGGCACGCCCGGCGCGGCCTGCGACTTGCACGATCAACTGCGCCATGCGCTCGCTGGCGCGAAAATCCCCGGAGAACAAACCACCGTCCGCGTCGAGGATCGACACCAGCGTTACCCGGGGGAAGTGATGCCCTTTGGCAAGCATCTGCGTGCCCACCAGGATGCACGGTTGGCCCTTCTGAATGGTCGCGAACAGCTGGTTCATTGCGTCTTTACGCGAGGTGCTGTCGCGGTCGACCCGCAGCACGGGGTAGTCCGGGAACAGAATGCCCAGGCGTTCTTCGGCGCGCTCGGTGCCGGCACCCACCGGGCGCAGGTCGACTTTGCCGCATTGCGGGCAGTGGCGCGGCACCCGCTCCACGTGGCCGCAGTGGTGGCAGCGCAACTCGCCATGACGCTGGTGCACGGTCATCCGCGCATCGCAGCGTTCACACTCAGACATCCAGCCGCAGTCATGGCACAGCAGCGTCGGCGCAAACCCGCGGCGGTTGAGAAACACCAATACTTGTTGGCCGGCGGCGAGGGTCTGGCCGATGGCTTGCTGCATCGGCCCGGAATCCCGCTGTCCAGCGGGCGGCTTTTTACGTCCAGGCGCAGGAAGCGGGGTTGCTTGGCGCCCCCCGCGCGCTCATTCAGGCGCAGCAGCCCATAACGCCCGGTGTAGGCGTTGTGCAGGCTTTCGAGGGACGGCGTGGCCGAGCCCAGCACAATCGGAATGTCTTCCTGGCGCGCGCGCACCAGCGCCAAGTCGCGGGCGTGGTAGCGCAGGCCTTCTTGCTGTTTATAGGAGCCGTCATGCTCCTCGTCGATGATGATCAGCCCGGGGTTCTTCATCGGCGTAAACAGCGCCGAACGGGTGCCGATAATAATGTCGGCGTCGCCGTCCCGCGCCGCCAGCCAGGACTCCAGGCGTTCCCGGTCGTTGACCGCCGAGTGCACCAGGGCGATACGCGCGTTGAAGCGCTGTTCGAAACGCGCCAGGGTTTGCGGGCCGAGGTTGATCTCGGGGATCAGCACCAAGGCCTGTTTGCCGCCCTGCAGGGTTTCGCGGATAAGCTGCAAATACACTTCGGTTTTGCCGCTGCCGGTCACACCCGCCAGCAGGAACGCGTGGAAGCTGTCGAAACCCGCGCGGATCGCCTCATAGGCAGCGCGTTGCTCGGGGTTAAGCGGCAACTCCGGCTGAGCCAGCCAGTGTTCGTGGCGCGGGCTGGGTGCATGCTTGCGGATTTCGACCTGAACCAGGCCCTTGGCAAGCAACAGGTCGAGGCTGTCTTTGCTCAGCATCAGCTTGCTGAGTAGCTGATGGGCGACGCCATGCGGGTGCTGCGCCAGCGTCGCCAACGCTTCACGCTGGCGCGGCGCGCGGGCAATGCGCGGGTCATCCAGGCGGGCGCCGGGCACCATCGACCAGAAGCGTTCCTGGCGTGCTTCGGCCAGCTCGCCCTGGCGCAACAACACCGGCAGCGCCCAGCTCAAGGTGTCACCCAGGCTGTGCTGGTAATACTGGGCGGTCCACAGGCACAACTTGAACAGCGCGGGCGGCAGTGGCGGTGTGGCGTCGAGGATGGCCAGGGCGGGTTTGAGCTTTTCTGCCGGGACTTCGCTGTGGTCGGCGACTTCTACCAGAATGCCGATCATTTCCCGGCGCCCAAACGGCACGCGCACGCGCATGCCCGGTTGCAACTGCGCCCGCAGCACGCCGGCCGGGGCCCGGTAGTCGAACAGGCGGCGCAGGGGCGAGGGCAGGGCAAGGCGCAAAATGGCGTCGGGCACGCGAGGGGTCTCATATAAAGGCAGGCGGTGGCGCAGGGGCGGGAGACTAGCAGACCGGCGGTGGAGGTGTCGTGTCTCCGGTGTGCCCATCGTGATTAATGCGGGAAGCGCTTTTGTGGGAGCGGCTTGCTCGCGATGCAGGCACCTCGGTGCATCAGGCATACCGAGTTGATGCTATCGCGAGCAAGCCCCGCTTACCCACAGTTGACTGCATTCTGCTTGGGAGCCCGCCCCGGCATCTGCGCGGCCGGTTTTCTGATGAA
>NZ_VUAZ01000133.1 GCF_009296165.1 Pseudomonas kitaguniensis
GTGGCGACGGCGTTGTGGTTCTGTCTGGTGGCGATGCTGTTCAGCCAGCAGCGCGTGCGTGCCGGCTTTGCGCGATGGGGCATTGGTTTGATCGAACCATGGGCGCGGTATTGATTGCCATTGGTGTGAAGCTGGCGTTTACCAGCATGAAATGACCAGGGCCCTGGCGGTGTGTCAGCCAAGTATTTTTCAACGCCCGAAAGCGACCCAATCCCCCCAAGCAGAACTCGGTCAAACTGTGGGAGGGGGGCTTGCTCCCGATGGCGGTGGGTCAGTCAATTCCTGTATCAACTGTAAAGCTGCTATCGGGAGCAAGCCCCCTCCCACAAAAAGCAAACATCTGCTGTGTACTCCACACCCGCTTTTGATCTGCTTTAGCCATTGGATAATGGCGCAAAGCTAGCATTCATTGGGGTTTGCAAATCATTCCTTTGGCTGATTTAGCTGAAACATAACGTCTCTAAAGTGAGGTGCTTCAAGCCAAGACGTGCCGTCATAAAAAGGGATTCCTATGTTGCAGACCCGTGTTATCCCGCCCGCCGAAGGCGCTTACCAATGCCCGCTGTTGATTAAACGCCTGCTGATGTCCGGGGCCCGCTACGAGAAAACCCGTGAAATCGTCTACCGCGACAAACTGCGCTACTCCTACCCGACACTGATCGAGCGGGTTGCCCGCTTGGCCAATGTTCTGACCGCAGCCGGGGTCAAGGCCGGTGACACCGTGGCGGTGATGGACTGGGACAGCCACCGCTACCTGGAATGCATGTTCGCCATCCCGATGATCGGCGCAGTGGTCCATACCATCAACGTGCGCCTTTCACCGGAACAAATCCTCTACACCATGAACCACGCCGAAGACCGCTTTGTGCTGGTTAACAGCGAGTTCGCAGGGCTCTACCAAGCCATCGCCGGGCAATTGACCACGGTGGACAAAACCCTGCTGCTGACCGACGCCGACTCCAACACCTGCGAGCTGCCCAACCTGGTCGGCGAATATGAAACCCTGCTGGCGGCCGCCAGCCCGCAGTACGACTTTCAGGATTTCGACGAAAACTCGGTCGCCACCACCTTCTATACCACTGGCACCACCGGCAACCCCAAGGGCGTGTACTTCACCCATCGCCAACTGGTGCTGCACACCCTCGGCGTGGCGACCATCATGGGCAGCATCGACAGCGTGCGTCTGTTGGGCACCAACGATGTGTACATGCCGATTACGCCGATGTTCCACGTGCATGCCTGGGGCCTGCCGTATGTGGCGACCATGCTCGGTTTGAAACAGGTTTACCCCGGCCGCTACGACCCGGAATACCTGGTGGAGTTGTGGCGCAAGGAAAAGGTCACGTTCTCTCATTGCGTGCCGACCATCCTGCAAATGTTGCTCAACGCCAAGGCTGCGCAAGACGTCGACTTTGGCGGCTGGAAAATCGTCATCGGCGGCAGCGCGCTAAACCGCTCGTTGTATGAAGCGTCCAAGGCGCGCGGCATTCAATTGACCGCCGCTTACGGCATGTCCGAGACCGGGCCGCTGGTGTCGTGCGCCCACCTCAACGAAGAACTGCTGGCTGGCACCGAAGACGAACGCACCAGTTACCGCATCAAGGCCGGCGTGCCTGGGCCCTTGGTGGAAGCGGCGATTGTCGATGGCGACGGTCACTTCCTGCCCGCCGATGGCGAGTCTCAAGGCGAGTTGGTGTTGCGTGCGCCCTGGCTTACCGAAGGTTATTACAAAGAGCCGCAAAAGAGCGCCGAGTTGTGGGCCGGTGGCTGGATGCACACGGGCGACGTGGCCACCCTCGATGCCTTTGGCGTGATCGATATTCGCGACCGCATCAAGGACGTGATCAAGACCGGCGGCGAATGGATCTCTTCACTGGCCCTCGAAGACCTGGTCAGCCGCCACCCGGCGGTACGCGAAGTAGCGGTGGTGGGCATCGCCGACCCGCAATGGGGCGAGCGCCCGTTTGCGTTGCTGGTGCTGCGTGATGGCCACGTGATAGGTGCTCGCGAGCTTAAAGAACACCTCAAGCCGTTTGTCGAACTGGGCCATTTGAGCAAGTGGGCGATTCCAAGCCAGATCGCCGTTGTTACTGAAATTCCCAAGACCAGTGTAGGAAAACTCGACAAAAAACGTATCCGTATCGACATCATTGAATGGCAGGCCAACAACAGCACGTTCCTCTCCACCCTCTGAAACACTGCAGCGTGCCCTTTTGGGCACGCACTGCTCTATCTCGCGCCTTCACTTGTGATTTTAAAATTTTCAGCCATCCTTCTCGCGTCGACCTTCGTCGGCGTGGCGAAAGGGCTGTGGCAGACGGGTTGGTGATGCAAATCACACTTTAGAGGGATCAAGCGGTACCCCCTGCTGGCTATAGTCCCAACCAGAGTTTTGCAAGGATGTGCGCTTCGGGCCATGGGGGCCTGGTTGCCGAGCGGCATTGGAATAGTTGTATTCCGGCCGTTACATGCATCCAAGAAGCAAGAACTCACTGCCATAACAATAATGCACATGGAGTAGCGTCGATGACCTCAGTAAACCAGTTCTGGCGCCGGGCAAAACTGCCCCTGGCCGTCAGTCTCGCTTCTACGCTCGCCGGGCCCGCATTCGGCGTCAGTTTTAATATCGGTGAAATCGAAGGCAGCTTCGACTCATCCCTGTCGGTGGGGGCGAGTTGGTCGACTGCCGGTCGGAATAAAGACCTGATCGGTGCCAACAACGGCGGCAAGGGGTTATCGCAAACGTCTGATGACGGTCACTTGAACTTCGACAAGGGTGATTCCTTCTCGAAGATCTTCAAGGGTATCCATGACCTTGAATTGAAATACGGTGACACCGGCGTGTTCGTGCGTGGCAAGTACTGGTATGACTTCGCGCTTCAAAACGAAGACCTGGATTTCAAAAACGTCAGCAACAACAACCGCAAAGAGGGCGCCAAGTCCTCTGGCGGGCAGATTCTTGATGCGTTCGTTTACCACAACTACAGCATCGCCGATCAGCCGGGTAACGTGCGGTTCGGCAAACAAGTGGTGAGCTGGGGTGAAAGTACGTTCATTGGTGGCGGTATCAACTCCATCAACCCAATCGATGTGTCCGCATTCCGTCGTCCGGGCGCCGAGATCAAGGAAGGCTTGATTCCGGTCAACATGTTCTATGTGTCGCAGACCCTCACCGACAACTTGTCGGCCGAGGCGTTTTATCAGTTGGAATGGGACCAGACCGTAACCGATAACTGCGGTACGTTCTTTTCACAGCCCGACATCGTTTCCGACGGCTGCTCCAACAACCTTAGAGTGTTGAATAAACGCTCGACTATCCCGGCGGCATTTTTGCCGGCACTGGCAGCGCGCGGGGTTGATATAAACAATGAAGGTGTTCTGGTGCGACGCGGCGCTGACCGTGACGCGCGTGACAGCGGCCAGTGGGGCGGCGCGCTGCACTACAATTTCGAACCGCTCGACACCGAGTTCGGCGCGTTTTTCATGAACTATCACAGCCGCGCGCCGATTTTCAGCGCACAGGGCGCTTCCCGCGCTGCGTTCGCCAGCGCCGCGCAATTAGGCCAATTAGCGCCGCTGGTGGTGGCGGGTAACTCCAACTACTTCATCGAATACCCGGAAGATATTCGCCTGTACGGCTTGAGCTTTTCCACGACCTTGCCCACAGGCACCGCGTGGAGCGGTGAGTTGAGCTATCGCCCGAACGCGCCGGTGCAACTGAACTCAACCGACATTCTGTTTGCGGGCGTGAAACCGCTTGGCGGTCCGGTATTGGGCAATGCTTCGTTGCTCAACGGCGTCCCTGGCCAAGACTTGCACGGCTATCGTCGCAAGGAAATCACCCAGTTCCAAACCACGTTTACGCACTTCTTCGACCAAGTGATGGGCGCTACTCGCCTGACACTGGTAGGTGAAGTCGGCGTGACCCATGTGGGCGGTTTGGAAAGCAAGTCTGACGTTCGTTACGGCCGTGACCCAGTGTTTGGCCCAGGCACTTTGCCGAATGGCGCGTGTGCTGCGTTGAACACCTCTACCGCTAACGGTGCGGGCCTTCCCAATTCCAATGGGCTGAACACCAACTGCAATAACGATGGCTTCACCACGGCAACTTCCTGGGGCTATCGCAGCCGTGCCATCTGGGAATACCCGGATGTGTTCGCCGGTGTAAACCTTAAACCCAACGTTGCCTGGTCCCACGACGTCAAAGGCTACTCGCCAGGCCCAGGCGGCAACTTTGAAGAGGGCCGCAAGGCCGTCAGCATGGGCGTCGACGCCGAATACCAGAACACCTACACCGTTAGCCTGAACTACACCAACTTCTTTGGTGGCAAGTTCACCACCGTGGATGACCGTGACTTCATCGCTTTGAGCGCCGGTGTGAACTTCTAAGCACACTCTTTTCAAGCTGTATGTTTTCAGGAAGAGCCAGACTATGAAAATAACTAAAAATCTGTTGCAGGTGAGTGTGCTGGGGCTGTCGATCATGGCGGGCAGCGTGATGGCCGCGTCTCGGCCGATGAAGCCGCAAAACTGGGCACCAGCTTGACCCCGATGGGCGCCGAAATGGCCGGTAACGCGGCAGGCACCATTCCTAAATGGTCGCCGCTGCCAACCAACGCGGGCGCGGTGGATGCGCGTGGTTTCCTGGCCAACCCGTATGCCAGCGAACAACCGCAATTCATCATCACCGCGAAGAACGTGGAACAGTACAAAGACAAGCTGGCGCCGGGGCAGTACGCGATGTTCAAGCGTTACCCGGACACCTTCAAAATGCCGGTGTACCCAAGCCATCGCGGCGCCACGGTGCCGGCTGATGTGTTTGCCGCCATCAAGAAAAACGCCACCACCACCAACCTGGTGTCGGGCGGTAACGGCCTGGAAAACTTCGAAACCGCCGTACCGTTCCCGATTCCGAAAACCGGTGTGGAAGTGATCTGGAACCACATCACGCGTTATCGCGGCGGCAGCGTGACGCGCCTGGTGACCCAGGCCACGCCACAAACCAACGGCTCCTTCAGCCTGGTGTACTTTCGCGATCAGTTCGTGTTCCGCGACAAAATGAAGGACTTCGATCCGAAAAATCCGGGCAACGTGCTGTTTTACTTCAAGCAGCAAGTGACCGCGCGGCGCGTCTGGCCGGTGGTGTGCTGCTGGTGCATGAAACCCTGGACCAGGTTAAAGAGCCGCGCTCTGCCTGGGTTTACAACGCCGGGCAGCGCCGGGTACGGCGCGCGCCGCAAGTGTCGTATGACGGCCCGGGCACCGCCGCCGATGGCCTGCGTACTTCGGATAACCTTGACATGTATAACGGCGCGCCAGACCGTTATGACTGGAAGCTGGAAGGTAAAAAAGAGATCTACATCGCGTCCAACAGTTACAAGATCGATGACCCGAAGCTTAAGTACGCAGACATCATCAAGGCGGGCCACATAAATCAGGACCTGGCCCGTTATGAACTGCGCCGCGTTTGGCATGTGGTTGCGACCTTGAAGGAAGGTCAGCGTCACATTTACGCCAAGCGTGACTTCTTTATCGACGAAGATACCTGGCAAGCGGCGGTGATCGATCATTACGATGGCCGTGGCCAGTTGTGGCGCGTTGCTGAAGCGCATGCCGAGAACTATTACGATAAACAAGTACCTTGGTACGCGATCGAAACCCTGTACGACTTGCAGTCTGGCCGTTACTTGGCATTGGGCATGAAGAACGAGGAGAAGCAGGCGTATGACTTTGGTTTTACCGCGACTACCAGCGACTTTACCCCTGCAGCATTGCGCCAGGACGGGGTTCGCTAAGCCGAACTAGCGAGTGTTCAACTGTGCGAGGCGCTACTGCACTTTGATGTAGCGCTGTCGCGCAGCAAACGGGCTTGCGTGCGGCCATCGTGGTTTAACGCGGCGCTTCTCAGATCAACAGCAAAAGCATGAGTGGTTGAAGCAGATCAACAGCGCTTTT
>NZ_VUAZ01000134.1 GCF_009296165.1 Pseudomonas kitaguniensis
CAAGCCAGCTGCAAAACCGCTGCTGCCAAGCCAGCCGCGAAGCAGTTGCTAAAACAACTGCTGCCAAACCAGCCGCTAAGCCAGTTGCTAAAACCGTTGCTGCCAAACCAGTCGCCAAGCCTGCTGCTGCAAAACCAGCTGCCCAGCCGGCCGCCGCCAAGCCAACTACCCCCGCAGCGTCCACCGCTGCAACTGCGCCGGCGAGCACCACGCCAGCACCGGCAGCGCCAAGCACTACCCCAACCAGCGCTTCCTAAGTGCTGGTGGTCACGACGCGCAGCGACAGCAGCGCGTCGTGGTGAAGGTTGGCGGCTTCGGCCGCCAAGCCTTCGAGCCATCTGTGTTGCCCCCTCGACTCACCTGTCTGCCATACCTGCGCCATTGCCTCCAGGCGCGCCAACAACGCTCGCTCGGCGTCCAGCTCCAGGGCTTTGACCCGCTCGCGTAACGTCGCCAATTGTTCATCCTGCTGCGCCATGGCCCGCCATTGCAGGCGTACCTGCCGCAAGGGTTCGACCACGTCTGCCTGCCAAGGCTCGGCGAGCTGTTTAAGCGCCTGCATGCGCTCGGCTGTCGGCGCCACACCTCGCTGCTCCAGCCACGCGCCACACAGCAACAGGCACACATTCGCGCCGTTTTCCTGCAGGCGCAGGCAAGCAGCCTCGACGCCCGGGCGAGCGTAAGTCGAAAGGGCAAAGCTCCACAGGTCAGCGCACATATTCACACCCAAGCCAGCGGCCAACGAAGCTGGTAGACTCCGCCGCCATTATGATCCGACTTCAAAGCCTAACATTACAGCGTGGCCCGCAACGTCTTCTTGAAGACGCCGAGCTGACCCTGCACGCCGGTCACAAAGCCGGCCTGATCGGTGCCAATGGCGCCGGCAAATCCACGTTGTTCGCCTTGTTGCTGGGTGAGCTGACCCCGGATTCCGGGGACTGCTTGCTGCCTGCCGACTGGCGCATTGCGCATATGCGCCAGGAGATCGATACGCTGGACCGCATTGCGGTCGACTACGTGCTCGACGGCGACCTGCGTTTGCGCCAGGTACAACGTGATCTGGCCGAGGCCGAGAACGCACAGGACGGCGCCGCCCAAGCCCGCCTGCACTCGGAACTCGACAGTGCCGACGGCTACACCGCCGACGCGCGTGCGCGCAAAATGCTTGCCGGCCTTGGTTTTACCAACGAACAGATGGACCGCCCGGTCGCCGACTTCTCCGGCGGCTGGCGCATGCGCCTGAATCTGGCGCAGGCGCTGATGTGCCCCTCCGACCTGTTGCTGCTCGACGAACCGACCAACCACTTGGACCTCGATGCGATCCTGTGGCTGGAAGACTTCCTCAAGAGCTACCCCGGCACGTTGCTGCTGATTTCCCACGACCGGGATTTTCTCGACGCAGTGGTCGATAACATCGCCCACGTTGAACAGAAGAAAATCACCCTTTACCGTGGCGGCTACACTGCCTTCGAGCGCGCGCGCGCCGAGCGTCTGGCCCAGCAACAGCAAGCGTTCGAGAAGCAGCAGGCGCAGCGTGCGCACATGGAAAGCTACATCGCCCGTTTCAAGGCCCAAGCCACCAAGGCGCGTCAGGCCCAGAGCCGGATCAAAGCCCTGGAGCGCATGGAAGAACTGTCGGCGGCCCACGTTGATTCGCCGTTCGACTTTGTATTCCGCGAGTCGGTAAAAATCTCCAGCCCGCTGCTGGACCTCTCGGATGCACGCCTCGGTTATGGCGAAAAAACCATCCTGGAGAAGGTCAAGCTGCAGCTCACACCGGGCGCACGCATCGGTTTGCTCGGGCCTAACGGCGCGGGCAAGTCCACGCTGATCAAGAACCTCTCGGGCGAATTGCAACCGCTGGCCGGCCGCCTGACCCGTGGCGAAAACCTGGTGGTGGGCTACTTTGCCCAGCATCAGTTGGATTCGCTCGATTCCAAAGCGAGCCCGCTGCTGCACCTGCAACGCTTGGCGCCGACCGAGCGTGAACAGGTACTGCGCGACTTCCTTGGCGGTTTTGACTTCCGTGGCGCGCGCATTGATGAGCCCGTGTTGAATTTCTCGGGCGGTGAAAAAGCCCGCCTGGCCTTGGCGTTGATCGCTTGGGACCGGCCGAACCTGCTGTTGCTCGACGAACCGACCAACCACCTGGACCTGGAAATGCGCCTGGCGCTGACCATGGCGCTGCAGGAGTTCAGCGGCGCGGTACTGGTGGTGTCTCACGATCGCCACTTGCTCAAGAGCACGACCGACAATTTCCTGCTGGTGGCTGACGGCAAGGTCGAAGAGTTCGACGGCGACCTCGACGACTACGCCCGCTGGCTGACGGATTACCGCCTGCGTAATGCACCGACCAGCAACACCCCGGTCAACCCGGACAAAACCGACAAAAAAGCCCAGCGCCAGGCCGCCGCCGCACTGCGCCAGCAGTTGGCGCCGCACAAGCGTGAAGCCGACAAGCTGGAAGCCGAGCTGGGCAAGCTGCATGAGCGCTTGGCCAAGATCGAAACCAGCCTGGGCGACAGCGCCGTGTACGAGGCCGCGCGCAAGGACGAGCTGCGCGACCTGCTGGCCGAACAGGCCAGGCTCAAGGTGCGCGAAGGGCAATTGGAGGAAACCTGGATGGAGGCCCTCGAGCTGCTGGAAACCCTGCAAGCGGAGCTGGAGGCGCTGTCCTGATGGAAGCGCTGCAACTGCCGTTGCCGACTCAGTGGGTCGAGCCATTGTGGGTCGGCGTGCAAATCCTGCTGATCCTGTTGGCCGGGTACTTCGCCCAGCGTTTCGTCGCCAAAGGCCTCAACCGCTTGGGTGAGCGCTACCCGTTCCCGCCGCAACTGCTGATGCCCCTGCGCGGCGGCTTGCGCTGGCTGATCATGGGCAGCGCGCTGATCTTCGTGCTGGGCCGCCTTGGCGTATCGGCCACGGTGTTATGGACGGCGCTGTCGGGGTTTGTCGCAGTTGCCGCCGTGGCGTTCTTCGCCATGTGGTCGGTGCTGTCCAACCTGCTGTGCGCCATCTTGATCTTCACCGTCGGGCCGTTTCGCCTCGGTGACATCGTCGAGCTGGTGGACACCGTCGACAAACCCGGCGTAAAAGGCCGCGTGGTGGCAATTAACCTGCTCTACACCACGCTGATTGAAGTGGCAGACGCCGGCACCGACAGCGCGATGGTGCAAGTGCCCAATAGCCTGTTCTTCCAGCGTTCGGTAAGGCGTTGGCCGGGCACTCACGTGTTCCCCGGCGATCACTAGCCTTTACGGCCGGTAAAAATAGATAGCCAGCCTTTGGTCGGCGGAGTTAGCTTTAGGCATAACCGCTGACTTCCCCCTGAGGTGTGTAATGGCACTCGACACATGGCTGGCATTTTTCCTGGCCAGTTGGATCATCTCCCTTTCCCCTGGCGCAGGCGCTATCGCTTCGATGTCCAGCGGCCTGCAATACGGTTTCCTGCGCGGTTACTGGAACGCCATTGGCCTGCAATTGGGCCTGGCGATGCAGATCGCCGTGGTAGCGGGCGGGCTGGGTGCCATTCTGGCGGCGTCTTCTACCGCGTTCTATGTGATCAAGTGGTTTGGTGTGGCGTACCTGGTGTACCTGGCGATCAAGCAATGGCGAGCGCTGCCCATGGACATGAGCGACAGCGCGGCGGTGCGCCCTATCGGCAAGCCGCTGGCGATGATGTTTCGCGGTTTTCTGGTCAACGCCAGCAACCCCAAGGCCTTGGTGTTCATGCTGGCGGTGCTGCCGCAGTTCGTGAACCCGCAAGCGCCTTTGTTGAGCCAATACCTGATGCTGGGCGCGACGATGATCTGCGTCGACATGATCGTCATGGCCGGTTACACGGGGCTCGCGTCGAAAGTCTTGCGGCTGCTGCGCACGCCCAAGCAGCAAAGGCGCATGAACCGTACATTTGCCGGGTTGTTCGTGGGGGCTGCGGGTTTTCTCGCCAGCTTGCACCGCGCAACGGCATAAGCCTCGATTTGGAGCCCGCTACGGGTTAGATCAAAAGCGCTTATTTGTGGGAGCGGGCTTGCTCGCGATGCAGACACCTCGGGCCATCAGGTACCCCGGGTTGATGCCATCGCGAGCAAGCCCGCTCCCGCATTGGTTTCGGCGCTGCAACATTCGCTTGGTGTTTTTCGCTTAACGTTCAACAATGTGTTACTTCTTATTTCCCCTTGAGATTGATTGATGATTGCGCCGTTCCGTTTTCTTGCATGGTTGCTGTTGCCGGCCCTTATGGCGTGCAGCAACACTCTGCTGGCCGCAACTGCTGAGGGGGCTCCGCAAGCCCTGCATTTACTGGACTACATTGGCGCTGACTACCCGCCGACGGTAGAGGCGGGCAAGGTTATCGATGAAACTGAATACCGCGAGCAACTGGAGTTCCTCCGTGTGTTGCAGAGCTTGGTGGCTGAACTGCCGCAAAGGCCGCAACGTGCAGAGTTGATCCAGGGCGTCGATGACCTGTTAGCGGCGGTGACGGCGCGCCAGGACGGCGCAACAGTTGCGCGCCAAGCCCGTCAACTGGGCGCCAGGCTGGCGGTGGCGTATGAAGTCAGCCAGGCCCCGGCGATCACCCCCGACCCACGCGTGGTGCCCCGCTTTACGCACAGCATTGCTCGGTGTGCCATGGCGCTGCCGGCGCCGGTGATGGCCCTGCCAGCGTGGGCATGACGCCAGCGCCCGCCAACCTGCGCGATGCTGCGCGGATGGACCGCCTGAGCCTTTACGCGATCTACAGCACCCTTGGTCTTGGCGTCGAAGGCACTGATATGCCGTCCTTCGCCGACCAATTGGATGACCGTCAGCGTTGGGACCTGGCCACCTACATCGCCAGCTTCACGGCGGACCCGGCTGCCGCAAAAACCGAACAACCGTTCAACCTCGCCGACCTGGCCCGCCAGACGCCTAATGAAGTGCTGGCTGCAAATGGCCCTGCCGCCGCTGCGACCTTCCGCGCACAGCGCGCGCAACCGCCGCAGGTCAAACGTGGCCCGGCGCAGTTGCTCGATTACACTGCCAGCACCTTGGACAAGAGCCTCGCCGCCTTCCGTAGCGGTGATCACGAGCAGGCCTACGACCTGTCGGTGGCGGCGTACCTGGAAGGTTTTGAGCTGGTCGAAAGCTCTCTGGACAACGTCGACGCGAACGTACGCAAGGACACCGAGAAAGCCCTGATGGCTTATCGGCAGTCGTTGCAGGACGGCCTGCCGGTCGAGCAGGTGCAATTGCGCCTGGACGTGGCCAAGGCCAAGCTCACTGAATCCGCCGGCTTGCTGGGCAGTGATGGCCTGAGCTGGTCGTTGAGCTACATCTCGGGCCTGTTGATTCTGCTGCGCGAAGGCCTGGAAGCGATTCTGGTGCTGGCGGCGATTCTCGCGTTCCTGCGTAACACCGGCCAGCAATCGGCGGTGCGCAGTGTAAACGTCGGCTGGGGCCTGGCGCTGTTGGCCGGTTTGGCGACGTGGGCGCTGGCGGCGTATGTGATTGACGTCAGCGGTGCCCAGCGCGAATTGCTCGAAGGCTGCACGGCGTTGTTCGCCAGCGTGATGGTGCTGTGGCTGGGCGTGTGGATGCACGACCGGCGGCACGCAGCGGCCTGGCAGGACTACATCAAGAGCAGCCTGGTGGGCGGTGGTGGGCGCTTCGGTTTTGCGATGCTGGCGTTCTTCTCGGTGTATCGCGAACTGTTCGAAGTGATCCTGTTTTACGAAACACTGTGGCTGCAAGCCGGCCCCGCCGGGCACAACGCGGTGCTGGCGGGTGGCGCCACGGCGTTGGTGCTGCTGGTGGGCCTTGCATGGGTGATCCTGCGGGGTTCGGCGAAGCTGCCATTGGCGTTGTTCTTCGGCATCAACGCGGCGCTGTTGTGCGCGCTGTCGGTGGTGTTCGCAGGCCATGGCGTCAAGGCACTGCAGGAAGCGGGCATCTTCGGCACGCGGCCGGTGGCGTTCTTTGACTTCGACTGGCTGGGCATTCATGCCGATGCGTACTCGCTGAGTGCGCAGGCCGTGGCGATCCTGGCGATTGTGCTGCTGTATGGCCGCAGCCGGCTGGCCGAGAAACGCCGCGTGACCGCTTAAGCGGGTACGGACCGTGTCGATGTGAGGAGTGTATATGCGCGTGTGGATCGATGCGGACGCCTGCCCTCGGGCGGCCAAGGACCAAGTGGTGAAGTTTGCCCTCAAGCGCCAGTTCGAGGTGGTGCTGGTGGCGGGGCAAAGCCAGATCAAGCCGAGCTTTGCTTGTGTGAAGCTGATCGTGGTGCCCAGCGGCCCGGACGCGGCAGATGATTACCTGGTAGAACACGCGGTGCCCGGTGAGCTGGTCATCTGCAGTGATGTGCCATTGGCTGACCGGCTGGTGAAGAAGGGCGTGACCGCGCTAGACCCGCGCGGCAAGGAGTTCAGCCCGGCGAACATGAGCGAGCGGCTGGCGGTGCGTAACTTGTTCACGGACCTGCGCGAGCAGGGGCAAATGGGCGGCGGGCCACCGCCGCATGGGGAAAAGGACAAGCAAGCGTTTGCCAATGCCCTGGACCGAATTCTTACCAAGTTGATGCGCCAGGCCTGAGCTGTGGCCATCAGCCACAGAAGGCCTTGTCACGCGGGTCAGTCGTTCTCGTGGGTCAGCTCCAACACGCGATCTACGAGTTTGTTAATGCCCGACGCAACCTCGCTGATGCTCTTGCCCACCATATACGCCGGGGTGCTTACCAATTTGCGTGCCGTGTCTTCGACAATATCCTCAACCGAGCATTCGCGGTGGGTGGCGCCCATCTTGTCGAGCGCGGCCGCAGTGTCGGCGTCATTGCCGATGGTGCAGGTGACGCCTGGGCCGTAGATCTTCGCGGCGAGCGCCGGGGAGATGCAGATCAGCCCCACTGGCTTGCCGGCTTCGGCAAAGGCTTCAGCCAGTTCCAGCACCTGTGGGTTAACGCTGCAACCGGCGCCTTCGACGGCAAAGTTCGACAGGTTTTTTGCTGCGCCAAACCCGCCAGGCACGATCAGCGCATCGAACGCGTCGGCGTTGGCCTGCGCAATGTCCTTCACCTCACCGCGGGCAATGCGTGCCGACTCCACCAGCACGTTGCGAGACTCGGGCATTTCTTCACCGGTGAGGTGGTTGATCACGTGCAGTTGCGCGATATTTGGCGCAAAACATTGGACCTGAGCACCGCGCTGATCCAGGCGCAGCAGCGTGATCACGCTTTCGTGGATCTCGGCGCCGTCATACACGCCACAGCCGGAAAGGATCACCGCAATTTTTTTGCTCATGAGTATGTCTCCCTATTTCTTGGCGTTAAATGTCTACTAATTTGTCATCGGTTGCCATTGGGATCTGCTGCCACTACCCCTAATTTGATGTAACAAAAAACATCGGGCTCAGCCCTGCACAGAACGCTCTTTACATGGATCGCAATGATGGCGGGGTGTTCATTATTTGCGGCTGACGGTTTGGCGTCGGCGCGGGGTCGCCCACCACAGCACTGGCCCGCGGGTGGGGCGTGATGGCGTTTGGACGGCTTACGTTGGGTGTGGCGCTGAATAGCCACGGGTGTGGCTGGCTGCGCTGTTGAGTGGCAGCCTGCTCTGCAGGGTCGGTCTCTACGGCTGCAGAGACCGGCTTACTCCACAGGTGTTTTGGGTGCGTCGCCCGCGGCAGGCTCGGTGGCAGGCTCGGCGGCGAGCCGGGCCTTGGCATCCGCGCAGGCCTGGCGGGCAATGCGCGCGTTCTTGAAACGGCGGCGCAACCACAGGCCCAAGCCCAACAGCACCAGGACGCCCAACACCCACAGCTCGTATTTCTTGACGCTGCCGAGCATGCCTTCCAGCACCGCGCCAAAGTGGTAAGCCGCAGCGCCCAGCGCTGCGGCCCAGACCGCTGCGCCGATACCGTTGAGGATCAAATAGCGCACCGGCGGATAGCCCGACAAGCCGATCGCCACGGGCATCACCGTGCGCAACCCGTAGACGAACCGGAAGCTCAGCACCCAGATGTCGGGATGCTTGCGGATATGCTCCAGGGCCTTGTCGCCCATCAATTGCCAGCGCGGTTTGCGCGCCAACAATTTGCGGCCGTGTTTGCGCCCCATGAAGTACCAAAGCTGGTCGCCGGCGTAGCTGCCAAAAAAGGCAACGACCACCACAAAATTGATGTCCATGTACCCACGGAACGCCAGGAAGCCTGCGAGCACCAGAATGGTCTCGCCTTCGAAGAACGTCCCGAGGAAGAGGGCAAAGTAGCCGAAGTCATGCAGAAATTGTTGAAGCATGGTCTAGGGTGCTGGCGAAATGAACGCGCAGCCTACGCCTTCACGAACATTCATGAAAGTATCGAGATGTGTCACGAAGTGAACAATTCTTACAGAAATGACGAATGCACCTACAGGTTGCGTCGATAAGCACAACTGTCATTCGTTCGTCATAATGGCCGCTTATAACTGCAACGCTCGCCCGTAACGCGGGCTCAGGAGTCTGTCGTGAGCTTTACCCCTGCCAATCGGCTATTCCCGGCCACGCGTCTGCGGCGCAATCGGCGTGATGATTTTTCTCGTCGCCTGGTGCGTGAAAACGTGTTGACGACGGATGACCTGATTTTGCCGGTGTTTGTGCTGGACGGCGAAAATCGTCGGGAAGCTGTGGCGTCGATGCCGGGTGTGGAGCGCTTGACGATTGATCTGCTGCTGATCGAGGCGGCGAAGTGGGTTGAGCTTGGCATTCCGGCGCTGGCGTTGTTTCCGGTAACGCCGCCTGAACTCAAGTCCCTCGATGCTGCCGAAGCCTGGAACCCGCAAGGCATCGCCCAGCGCGCTACCCGTGCGTTGCGTGAGCGTTTCCCTGAGTTGGGTGTGATCACCGACGTGGCGCTGGACCCGTTCACCACGCACGGCCAGGATGGCATTCTTGACGAAGACGGCTATGTTCAAAACGACATTACCGTTGATGCGCTGGTCAGGCAGGCGTTGTCCCACGCGGCGGCAGGTGCACAGGTGGTTGCGCCGTCGGACATGATGGACGGTCGTATCCAGGCAATTCGTGAAGCGTTGGAACTGGCCGATCACGTTAACGTAAGAATCATGGCCTATTCGGCCAAGTACGCCAGCGCCTACTACGGCCCGTTCCGCGACGCGGTCGGTTCGGCGCTGAACCTGGGCAAAGCCAACAAGGCGTCGTACCAGATGGACCCGGCCAACAGCCATGAAGCCCTGCACGAAGTGGCCGCCGACTTGGCCGAAGGTGCCGACATGGTGATGGTCAAACCCGGAATGCCCTACCTGGACATCCTTTACCGGGTTAAAGAGGAATTCAAAGTGCCGACCTTTGTCTATCAGGTCAGCGGTGAATACGCCATGCACATGGCCGCGATCCAGAATGGTTGGTTGAGTGAAGGGGTGATCCTGGAATCCCTAACTGCCTTTAAACGTGCTGGCGCTGATGGCATTCTGACCTACTTCGCCGCCCGCGCCGCCCAATTGCTTAGAGAGCAACAATAGCCCTCACAGGAACACTCGATGAATACCGAAGGCCTTTCAGAAGTTGCCGTAAAAGACGCTCACCCGGTGGTGGAAAAAGTCACTGAAACCCCACCGGAGCTGGAGCCGGCCCCGCCTGTAGTGGTGGCCGAAGCGCCCGCGCCGGCCCCGGTTGCCGCCGTCACCAACCTGGATGACAGTAGCCTGTACATCCACCGCGAGCTGTCACAACTGCAATTCAATATCCGCGTGCTGGAACAGGCACTGGATGAGTCCTATCCGCTGCTGGAACGGCTGAAATTCCTGCTGATTTTCTCCAGCAACCTGGACGAGTTTTTCGAGATTCGCGTTGCCGGCCTCAAGAAACAAATTACTTTTGCCCGCGAGCAAGCCGGGGCCGACGGCCTGCAGCCGCATCAAGCGCTGGCACGTATCAGCGAGCTGGTGCACGGCCATGTGGATCGCCAATACGCGATCCTCAATGACATCCTGCTGCCGGAGCTGGAAAAACATCAGGTCCGCTTCATTCGTCGTCGCCAATGGACCACCAAGATCAAAACCTGGGTGCGCCGCTATTTCCGCGATGAGATCGCGCCGATCATCACCCCGATCGGCCTCGACCCGACGCACCCGTTCCCGCTGCTGGTGAACAAGAGCCTGAACTTCATCGTCGAACTGGAAGGTATTGATGCCTTCGGCCGCGACTCCGGCCTTGCGATCATCCCGGCACCGCGTCTGTTGCCACGCATCATCAAGTTACCGGAAGAGGTAGGGGGTGCTGGCGACAACTATGTATTCCTTTCGTCGATGATCCACGCGCATGCCGATGACTTGTTCCAGGGCATGAAGGTGAAAGGCTGCTACCAGTTCCGCCTGACCCGTAACGCCGACCTGGCGCTGGATTCCGAAGACGTCGAAGACTTGGCCCGTGCACTGCGCGGCGAGCTGTTCTCGCGCCGTTACGGCGATGCGGTGCGCCTTGAAGTGGCGGACACTTGCCCCAAACACCTGTCGGACTACCTGCTCAAGCAGTTCAACCTGAGCGAAAGCGAGCTGTACACGGTGAATGGTCCGGTGAACTTGACGCGTCTGTTCAGCATTACCGGCCTGGACAGCCACCCGGAGCTGCAATACACGCCGTTCACCCCGCAGATCCCGAAACTGCTGCAAAACAGCGAGAACATCTTCAGCGTGGTGAGCAAGCAGGACATCCTGCTGCTGCACCCGTTCGAGTCGTTTACGCCGGTGGTCGACCTGCTGCGCCAGGCTGCCAAGGACCCGCACGTGTTGGCCGTACGCCAGACCCTGTATCGCAGCGGCGCCAACTCGGAAATCGTCGATGCCCTGGTAGACGCCGCGCGTAACGGCAAAGAAGTTACGGCAGTGATCGAGCTGCGTGCGCGGTTTGATGAAGAGTCCAACCTGCAACTCGCCAGCCGCCTGCAAGCCGCCGGTGCGGTGGTGATCTACGGCGTGGTCGGCTTCAAGACCCACGCCAAGATGATGCTGATCCTGCGCCGCGAAGCCGGTGAGATCGTGCGTTACGCACACTTGGGCACCGGCAACTATCACGCCGGCAACGCCAAGCTCTACACCGACTACAGCCTGCTGACGTCCGACGCCGCCTTGTGCGAAGACGTCGGCAAGTTGTTCAGCCAGTTGATCGGCATGGGCAAGACCTTGCGCATGAAGAAGCTGCTGCACGCGCCGTTCACCCTGAAGAAGGGCATGCTCGACATGATTGCCCGCGAGACCCAGTTCGCCCTCGACGGCAAACCGGCGCACATCATCGCCAAGTTCAACTCGCTGACCGATCCGAAGATCATCCGCGCGCTGTACAAGGCCAGCCAGTCCGGCGTGCGCATCGACTTGGTGGTGCGTGGCATGTGCTGCTTGCGGCCAGGCATTGTCGGGGTCTCGCACAACATCCACGTGCGCTCGATTATCGGCCGCTTCCTGGAACACACGCGGGTGTTCTACTTCCTCAACGGCGGCGAAGAACAGATGTTCCTCTCCAGTGCCGATTGGATGGAGCGCAACCTCGATAAGCGCGTCGAGACGTGCTTCCCGGTAGAAGGCAAGAAGTTGATCATGCGGGTCAAGAAGGAGCTGGAAAGCTACCTCACCGACAACACGCACAGCTGGAGCCTGCAGTCGGACGGCCGTTACGTGCGCAACACGCCGACCGGCAACCAAAACCCGCGCAGTGCCCAGGCAACCTTGCTGGAGAAGCTTGGCAGCCCGATTCTGTCGGTGAACTAAACGCCTGTTGGGTCTCAAAAATGTGGGAGGGGGCTTGCTCCCTCCCACATTTTTTTTGCAGTGTGTTTTAGATCGGCTTAACGCAAGTTCAGGCTGAACCCCACCCGCGTCAGCCAGTCGGCTTCCTGGGCGAAGTCTGCCTGGGTCAGTTGGTTCTCATCCAGCCAGCCTTTCGGGAACACCACGTCCAGGCTGTCGCCGTTGGCACGCAATGTCACTTGGGGCATTTCCTGGGTGCCACGGATGTGGTGGAACAGAATCGCAAAACGCAGCAGCACGCACAGGCGAATCAGCTTGATGCCTTCGTCGCCGAAGTCGGCAAACTTGTCCCTGGGGATGTTGCGGCGATGGCCGCGCACCAGCAACGCCAGCATCTGTTGGTCTTCGCGGGAGAAACCAGCCAGGTCCGAGTGCTCGATCAGGTAAGCGCCGTGCTTGTGATAATGGTAGTGGGCGATGTCCAGGCCCACTTCATGCACCTTGGCGGCCCAGCCGAGCAGCTCGCGCCACACGCCGTCTTCCAGGTCCCAGTCTGCGGCCACTTGGTCAAAGGCATGCAGGGCTTTGCGCTCCACACGGGCAGCTTGTTCCAGGTCAACGTGGTAACGCTCCATCAGCGAGCTGAGGGTGCGCTCACGCACGTCTTCGTGGTGATGACGGCCGAGCAGGTCGTAGAGCACGCCTTCGCGCAAAGCACCATCACAGTGGTCCATGCGTTGCAGTTCGAGGGCGTCGAAGATCGCTTCGAGAATCGCCAGGCCGGCCGGGAAAATGGCGCGACGGTCGGGCTTGATGCCGTCGAAGTCGATTTTCTCTGCATCGCCCAGCTTGAACAGTTTGCGCTTGAGCCACGCGAGGCCTTCGGCGTTGACCTCACCAGCGCCATGGCCACCCGCCTTCAAGGCCAGGCCGATGGCGCGAATGGTGCCGGACGAGCCGATGGCTTCATCCCACGTCAGGCGGTGCAGGGCGTGCTCGATGCTCATGATTTCCAGCCGCGCCGCGGTGTAGGCCTGGGCATAACGAGCCGGGGTGATCTTGCCGTCCTTGAAATAACGTTGGGTATAACTGACGCAACCCATTTGCAGGCTTTCGCGCAGGAGGGGTTCGAAGCGCTGGCCGATGATGAACTCGGTACTGCCGCCGCCGATGTCCGCCACCAGGCGTTTGCCGGGGGTATCGGCGAGTGTGTGGGATACGCCGAGGTAGATCAGGCGCGCTTCTTCACGGCCGGAGATGACTTCTACAGGGTGCCCGAGGATCTGCTCGGCGCGGCGGATGAATTCGCCGCGGTTGCGCGCTTCACGCAAGGCGTTGGTGCCGACGATTCGCACGGCGCCCAAGGGCATGCCATTGATCAGTTGGGCAAAACGCTTAAGGCAATCGAGCCCGCGTTGCATGGATTCTTCGTTGAGCTGGCGCGCGTCGTCGATCCCGGCAGCCAGTTGCACTTTTTCGCCGAGCCGCTCAAGGATGCGGATCTCGCCGTTCTGGGCCTTGGCCACGACCATATGAAAGCTGTTGGAGCCCAGGTCGATGGCGGCTATCAGGGACAGATTCTTGGCTTGGGATTGCGGCATGGTTTGGGGGTCTCGGTCGATAACCCGACCATCGTGCCACGATCGACCGCTGCCGCCAACGCGTAGTGCTTCAGTAATTTCGCTGACGCTCTCTATGGGGAATTCTTGTGGGAAGTGTAGGCGCGTTTTGTAAGTTGCCGACGAATAGAGCCTTCGCAGGTGTAGGGAGTTTTAACTCTGCACTGTTGTAAAGCGGTTTGTGAATTCTCCTACAGCGATGGAGTACAAGTTACCTTTGTTATTTTGTTAAGGACTACCTGGTAATTGAGTTAGAGCGACTGTTTATTTTTACAACTCCCACAGCGACTGGCGTGTTGTCTGATTCTTTAATGAAGTGCCAAAGCGGCAGACTTGCACCCGGCAATTTTGCCAGGGTGTTATTTATTTATCGTTGTGTATGTCCGGGAAGATAGACAGTGGGGCGATGGAGTCGCCAACACACAAATAAACAACGCCTGATAACTTTAGTGACAGGACCAACATGAAAAAAATCATCGGCTTGACTCTCGGTATTACATGTTTGGCTGCGGCCATGGGTGCGCAAGCCTCCACCAGTGCCCAGTTAGTGGTCAGGGGCACGATCACACCGGCCGCCTGTAACCTCAGCCTGGCGGGTAGCGGCGTGATCGACTACGGCACGATTCGCTCCGGCGAATTGTCCCAGACGGCGTTCAACCCGCGCGAGGAAAGGAGCACTGCCTTGACCGTCAGTTGCGGCACCACAGCGGCAAGGTTCGGGCTGACCTTTACCGACCTGCAAGCCGGTAGCAAGGTTACCGGGGTGCTTGGCGCAGGGTTTACCGAAGCGCAGAACTTTGGTTTGGGAGCGGTAGGCACCCGGCGTACCGGTGGTTATTCGGTCACCCTCAAGGACCTCAGAGCGGCGGGTACTACCTTGTTGCCCATCACGCGCACTGGCACCGGCGCCTGGCAGAGCAGTGATGGCAAAGTCGCCCAATCGCCTAGCCAATACTCGTGGCGCAATGGCAGCGCGGTTACACCTGCCTCGATTACGCACTTGACCGGTACTGTTGCGGTCAAGGCTGTGATCAACAGGGCACAGGACCTGGACCTGAGCCGCGACATTTCCATTGATGGGCGCGCCACGCTTGTATTGAGCTACCTCTAAAAAGCTGAAAACAGCCGACCAACAAACTAACGTTTTTGGTCGGCTGTTTTTTGTGGGCGCTTGACGGTCAATTATGAACTTCATCAAACGCGAGGAATACTGAGTGCCTGGGTTTTCAATAATAAGCAGCGCGTTATTGTGTTGTGCAAGTTTTTGTCTTTTTTTTAGTGCTGTTACTACGGCAGACGGCATGCTGCCGGAAACCACGGTGGTAGTACTGTATGAAGAAGAGGGCGAAGCCACCATCAATATCAAGAACACTGATGCCGGGCCGGCGCTGCTTCATTCAGTGGTCGAAAATGTGCCCGAGGACCTGGAACCCTTAGTCATTGTCACGCCGCCCATTACGCGCGTAGAGGCGGGCGACACACAACTGGTGCGCTTCATCAGCACCTTGAAGGCGCCGCTCAAGACTCAACGGCTCAAGCGCGTGTCCTTTGAAGGCATTCCGCAAGCGCGGGCTGCCGGCGGCGCAACCATCGGTATCACCCTTCGGCAGAACCTGCCGCTGATCCTGCACCCGCAAGGCTTGCCTCGGCATCACACGCCTTGGGAGTTGCTGAAGTGGAAGCGCGTGGGGGAGCGCCTTACGGTTCATAACGACAGCGCTTATGTCGTGCGCATGGCGCCAGAGGTGCAGCTCTTGCCACACAGCATCCCGGCCACGTTGCCGCGTACCTATATCTTGCCGGGTGAGGCGTTGACGTTGAAGGTTGATCGCCCCTTGGGCGCTGTAGCCGAGGTCGAGATTCAGCCGGCCACGGTCTATGGGTTTTCGGTGGATAACTACCGGGCACCGATCAGCACCGATGAGGGCTGATCGATTGATGATCAACCCATCGAGTCACAGCACTACGGCATCGTTCTGGCTCTGCAACCGCACGTTGCTCATAGGGTTTGCGACGCTATGTAGCTCGCCGGGTCTCGTATCTGCGCTGGAGCTTGGTGAGGGCTTCGACCTTGCGGCACTGGCAGCCCACGGGATTGACCCGAAGGTCTCCGAGTACTTTCGCAGCGCGGCGCGTTTTCGCGAAGGTATGCAGGTGGTCGGGTTGCGAGTCAATGGAAACCCGTTGGGGCTGGTGGATGCACGGTTCGACGCGCAGGGGCGATTGTGTTTCACCGCAGGGCTGCTGGACAAAGCCGGGCTGGTAAAGCCCAGCGCGATCATTCGCGAAGACGCCTTGCCGGACCAGGCCTGCCATGATTTTCTGGGTGCGTTCCCGACAACCAATGTGAGGTTGCGCCCTGGCACAGACGAGGTGGCGCTGGTGGTGCCGACCCAGTCACTGCGTGAGCCGCAGTGGGCCGCGGGGCAATTTACCAAGGGCGGAGCGGCGGCGTTATTCAATTATGACGTACTGGGTTTCGACAGCCGCTCGCGCAGTGGGCCCAGCCGGTTTATCTCGGCCTACACCGAGGCAGGTTTCAACCTGGAGGACTGGATTGTTCGCAGCCGCCAGTTCTATGTGTCCGACAACGGCAAGGCGCGCACCGAGCATCTGTACGCGTTTGCCCAACGTGATATTGCCACGCTGCAATCGACTTTCCAGGTGGGCCAGCTCTCCAGCAATAACCCGGTGTTTGGCGGCGTCCAACTGTCGGGCCTGCAGTTTTTCCCCGATGGCCAATCACGCGCTTCAGCGGGCGGCAACAGTGCGGTGGTCGAAGGCCTGGCCCAAAGCCAGTCGCGGATTGAAGTTCGCCAGTCCGGCGTGTTGATCCACAGCACGTTGGTGCCTGAAGGGCCCTTTCGGCTGACCGGTTTGCCGTTGCTCAATGGCACCAGTGACCTTGAAGTCAGCGTGATTGATGTGCGTGGCGCCAGGCGCAGTTTCGTGGTGCCGGCGGCATCGTTTGCAGGCGCAGCACCGGCGGCGCCGGGTTATTACTTCTCGGCGGGCAAGCTGCGCAAAGATAACGGCGAGGAGGGGCCGTCACCGGTGGTTGCCATGGGCAGCGGCACCTGGGGGCTTGGGCAGGATTCGTCTGCGGGTTTTGGGTTGTTGGGCACCGATGAGTATTGGTCGGCAGGCGGCACCCTGAGCAGCGTGTTTTTCCAGCGGGTTTCCGTGAGCGCACGTCATAACCTCTCGCGTGACGGCAAAAACGCAGTGTCCGGCGCGCGCAGCAGCGTGTCCGTGAGCAGCCCTGTATACGCCAATATCGACGTTAACCTCAGTGCAACCACGCAGACCCTGGGTTATCGCGAGGTCACTGAAGCCGGACGGTCAACCAGGGCCAATGAACTGGATTCGCGCTTCAAAAACCAATACACCGCTGGCATGAGTTGGGCCGATCCTGTGGCGGGTGTGTTTTCCCTGGGGTATACGCGCAGTTCGCAATTTGACGGGCGCGCGTCCGAACACGTATTTGCCTCGTGGAACAAGTCATTCAGCCGCGCCGACGTTGCGTTGATCGCTGATTCGCAAGTAGGCGGCACGCGAAGTCGCCGTGATGCCACGCCCGTTGACAGCCAGCGTGAGCGTGCCCTGGACAACGACCTGTCGGTGCGGCTGCAGGTCAGCGTGCCGCTGGGCAGCGATCGGCGTGTGACCAGTTACACCAGCCGCCGTGGCGACCAGTTCACGGCGGGCACAGCGCTCAGTGAACGCGTCAACGACTATGTGAATTACGAAGTGGGGGTCGAGCGCGACCTCAATGCCCGCGACCAATCATTTCGCGGGCAGGTCGGGCTGTTGCCACGTTATACACGGGTAGGCCTGGGTGTCAGCCGCGACCCATTGGGCAGCAGCTATACCGGGCAGTTGCAAGGTGGTGCGGTGGCTCACGCAGGTGGGCTGACCTTCTCGCCTTACACCGTTCAGGACACGTTCGGCATTGTCTCGGTCGGCGACATCGGCGCTGCAAAAGTCGAGACCCCGCAAGGCCCGGTGTGGACCGACTTCAGCGGGCAAGCGGTGATCGCCGGTCTGCCTGCCTACACACCTAGCCGAGTCCAGGTGCAAACCCCGTCCTTGCCCAAACGCGTCGACCTGAAAAACGGTACGCAGACGCTGACTGCGGGCCGTGGCTCCTTTAACGCGGTGGGTTTTGATGTCGTAAAGGTAAGCCGTGTGCTGCTCAACGCGACTGATCAGCAGGGGCGGCCGCTGCCTCAGGGCGCCGCCGTATTCGGCAAAGGCGACCTGTTCCTGACCAGCGTGGTGGGTGAAGGCATGATTTTTCTCAACGACGTCAGTGAGTCGCAAAACCTGCGCGTTTCATTGCCGGACTCTTCCACCTGCCTGTTGCGCATTGACCCCGGGAGCCAGCCTGACAATGACAAATTCTATGAAACCACCTCGGCGGTGTGCCATGGCCGTTAGGCTAAAAAGCCTGCCCCTGGCGTTGCTGTTCGCGGTGCTGGCAGCGCCTGACGCACAGGCAGAAAACTGCCGGTTATCGGTAAGCCAGCCGCGCATCGACTACGGCGCTATTCGCAGGGAAGCGCTGGTTGAACGGACCTCCATCGCGCTCGGCACTCGCTCGTTGCAGGTGAATGTTTTTTGCACTGAGCCTGCGGCAATCGGCCTGCGTTTTATCGGTGTGGCAGCCGATGGGCAGGGGTTTCGGTTTGGTCGCCAAGGGCGATTCAGGCTGAGCCTCAAACATGCCCAAGTGGATGGGCGGGCTGTCGCCTGGGAGGCGCAGCACCTGCCCGGCCAGCCTGCCGGAGGGCAGTTGCTGCCGGGCCAAAGCCTGGTAGCGCGGGCGGCGGGTATGCCGGTAACAGGCCGGCAATTGACCGCCCAAGTCGATATTGATACCGACCTGCCCGCCGATGCCCTGGAGGTGCGCAGCGAGACGCGCCTGGAAGGGCTGGGCAGTTTCGAACTGGTCAGTTCGGTTGTTCCACCGAGCCAATGAAGTTGGCGAGTTCGGGCGTTTTCGGGTTGGCAAATAATGTTTTTGGGTCGCCCACTTCATGCACCTTGCCCTGATGCATGAACACCAACTTGTCGCCGACCTCGCGGGCGAAGCGCATTTCGTGGGTCACCATGATCAAGGTCATGCCGTCCTTGGCCAGTTGGCGCACCACGCTGAGCACTTCATTGACCAGTTCGGGGTCGAGGGCCGAGGTGATTTCATCGCACAACAGCACCTTGGGCGACATGGCCAATGCGCGGGCGATCGCCACGCGTTGTTGCTGGCCACCGGACAGGCGATCCGGGAACGCGTCGAACTTTTCCCCCAGCCCGACCCGCTCCAACATCTGCCTGGCAAGCTGTGCAGCTTTGGCCTTGGGCACTTTCTGCACCACTTGGGGGGCGAGCATGACGTTTTCGCCCACCGTCAGGTGCGGGAACAGGTTGAACTGTTGGAACACCATGCCGACTTTCTGCCGCAGGCTGCGCAAGTCGGCGCGAGCGGCATCAAGGTACTCGCCGTCGACTTCAATCACCCCGTCGTTGATCGACTCCAGGCCGTTGAGGGTACGCAACAAGGTGGATTTGCCCGAGCCGCTACGGCCGATGATCGCCACCACCTGGCCTTCTTCAACGGTCAGGTCGATGCCCTTGAGTACGTGGTGATCGCCGTAATACTTATGCAGGGCGGAAATTCTAAGCAGAGGCATGCAGTCTCCTTTCCAGATAGCGCGCACTGAGTGACAAGGGGTAGCAGAGCAGGAAGTAACCGAGCGCCACCAGGCCGTAGACCATGAAGGGCTCGAAGGTCGCGTTGGCGAGCATGCCGCCGGTTTTGGTCAGTTCGGTAAAGCCGATGATCGAGGTGACGGCGGTGCCTTTAACCACTTGCACCGAAAAACCCACAGTCGGCGCCACAGCAATGCGCAATGCCTGCGGCAAAATCACGTAGCGCAGTTGCTCAAGCGGGTTGAGTGCCAGGCTGGCCGAGGCTTCCCATTGCCCGTGGGCGATGGACTCGACGCAGCCGCGCCATATCTCGGCCAGGTAGGCGCTGGTAAACAGCGTCAAGGCAATCGCCGCCGCCAGCCAGGGCGAAATATCCACCCCCAGCAGGGCGACGCCGAAAAACACCAGGAACAGCTGCATCAACAGCGGCGTGCCCTGGAACAGTTCGATATAAGTGCGCGCAAGATTACGCGGGAAGGTTTTGCGGCTGATGCGCATCGTCATCACCAGCAAACCAATGATGCCGCCACCGATAAACGCCACCAGCGACAGCAGCAGGGTCCATTGCAGGCCGATAGCGAGGTTGCGCACGATGTCCCAGAACGAAAAATCACTCATCGGCTGTTCCTCATCACAAATCGGCGGCCGATCCAGTTGAGCAACTGGCGAATCATCAGCGCCATGCACAGGTACACCAAGGTCGTCAGCGCGTAGGTTTCGAACGCGCGAAAGTTGCGCGACTGGATAAAGTTGGCGGCAAAGCTCAGTTCTTCGGTGGCGATTTGCGAACACACTGCCGAGCCGAGCATCACGATGATGATCTGGCTGCTCAGGGCCGGCCACACCTTGCCCAGTGCCGGCAGCAACACCACGTAGCGGAACGCCTCGAAACGCGTCATCGCCAGTGCCGCTGCGGCTTCCAGTTGGCCGCGAGGAATCGCCTGGATGCCGGCGCGGATGATCTCGGTGGAATACGCCCCCAAGTTGATCACCATTGCCAATACAGCCGCTTGCCACTCGGTGATTTTAAGGCCCAGGGATGGCAAGCCGAAGAAGATGAAGAACAACTGCACCAGAAACGGTGTGTTGCGGATCAACTCGACATACACGCCGAAGAACCAGGCGAACGGCTGGATCTTCCACGCCCGCACCACGGCGCCGACGATGCCCAGGGCCACCCCGAGGATCGCGCCGATGGCCGTCAGCTCAAGCGTGAACAGAGCGCCGCGCAACAGCAGGTCGGTATTTGCCAGCACCGGCACAAAGTCAAATTGATACGCCATGAATCAACTCCGTCGCGTCAAAGATCTGCGGGCAGCGGCTCTTTTAGCCATTGCATCGCGTTCTTTTCCAGGCTGCCGTCGGCCTTGGCCGCGACCAGAATCTGGTTGACCTTCTCAAGCAGCGCCGGCTCGTTCTTGTTCACGCCTACGTACACTGGGGAGTCTTTGAGTTTCACTTTCAGCACCGGCACGCGTTTAGGGCTCCGTTCGCTGATCGCCACCATCACCACGTTGCCGCTGGCAATCAGGTCGACCTGGCCGGCCAGGTAAGCAGCGATGGTCGAGTTGTTGTCTTCGAAGCGTTTGATGGTTGCTTCCTTGGGCGCTACCGCGGTCAACTCGATGTCTTCGATGGCGCCGCGTGTGACGCTGATGGTCTTGCCCTTGAGGTCGTCGGTGGTGCTGACGGTCGCATCAGGCGGGCCGAACACCGCCAGGTAGAACGGCGCGTAGGCCCTGGAAAAATCGATTACCTTTTCGCGCTCCGGGTTTTTGCCCAAGCTGGAAATCACCAAGTCGACTTTGCCGGTGGTAAGGAACGGAATGCGGTTGGTGCTGTTCACCGGGGTCAGCTCCAGCTTGACCTTGAGCTGGTCGGCCAGCAGCTTGGCGGTGTCGATGTCCAGGCCGCGGGGTTTCATGTCGGGGCCGACCGAGCCGAACGGCGGGAAGTCCTGCGGCACGGCAACTTTGAGGGTGCCACGGGCGACGATGTCGTCCAGACCATTGGCCTGGGCGGGTGCCTGGCTCAGCATCAGGCTGGCAAACAGGGCAGTGAGCAGGGCGCTGTAGCGCTTGGTCATGGCAACTCTCCGAAGGGCGAAGGAATTTTTTGTTTCTGCTCATGGCGTGATTGCACAGCGCATGCCATCACCGGCTGAATCGTCTGCAAGGCCGGGATTCGTTGAGGTTCGGCGGTCTTACTGGTCTGAACAGTTAGCTCGCTTTTCGCACCTTTTTCGAGCGCCGATAAAACCCCGCGAACCCCTTTGGGGCGTGGCTTGCCTAGGTCCCGGAATAGCTTTACAACTAGCCGCTCAGTTGTCTGGAACTACGAGTTTTTTATGAATTCCATCGCCCAAGCCGTACCGGAAGCGGCCCTGCAGGCCATCCGAAAACTGATCAAAGAGCAGGGCTTCGCAGCGGGCGATGCGTTGCCGTCCCAGCGCGACCTGGCGGTGCAGTTAGGCGTCAGCCGGGCATCGTTGCGCGAGGCGTTGTCATCCTTGAGTGCCTTGGGCGTGGTCAGCGTACAGCCGGGTAAAGGCGTGTTCGTGCAGGAGGTGCAAGAAGCACCGGGGTTTGCGTGGCCCTTCGCAGCCCAGGCTACGCCATTGGATATTTTCCAGTTGCGCTATGCCCTGGAGGGGTTTGCAGCGGGCTTGGCGGCAGTGACATTAACCCTCGATGAGCTGGACAGCCTGCAAGACAATGTCGAGGCGATGCGCAAGGTGCTTAAGGCCGGCGACTTTGAAGCGGCCGGCCGGCTCGACTTCGAATTCCATCAACGGATCTTGCTGGCCAGCGGCAACCAGGCGATGGTGAGTATCTTGAGTGCCAGTGCCGAGGTGTTTCTGGAGAGTCAGAAACTACCGTTCATCCGGCCGGAACGGGCCATGGAAACCTGGCAGGAGCACCGCAGGATTTTGCGTGCGCTGGCCCGGCGCGCCAGTGCGGCGGCGCAGAAAACCATGCAGGAACATGTACGCAATGCGGCCTTGCGCACCGGCATCGCCTTCGTCACGCCGGTTGCGCCGTGAGTGGGGTATACCCAAACTCATTCATCACCATAGCAAGACTCAATCAGCGGCGGCTTCCTGAACGGGGGAAGGGCGGCTATGATGGGCCACGTTTTTTTTGCTTACAATCCGGAGACATCCATGAGCAACGATCTTATCAAGCACGTCACCGACGCGACCTTTGAGGCCGAAGTACTCAAGGCTCAGGGCCCGGTGCTGGTTGACTACTGGGCTGAATGGTGTGGCCCTTGCAAAATGATCGCCCCTGTTCTGGACGACATTGCGACCACCTACGAAGGCAAGTTGACCATTGCCAAACTGAACATCGACGACAATCAGGAAACCCCGGCCAAGCACGGCGTGCGTGGTATTCCGACCCTGATGCTGTTCAAGGGCGGCGAAGTTGCGGCGACTAAAGTCGGCGCGCTGTCGAAGTCCCAACTGCAAGCTTTCCTCGACGCCAACATCTAAGCGTCGTCAAAAAAGCCCCGCAAATAGCGGGGCTTTTTCGTGAAACAGGGCTAGACGCTCCGAAACTCAGGTGGTACATTCGGCCCCGCACTGGTTTCTCCACTGCCCCCTGCAAGCCGTCGCCGACGCATTCCTTTTTGATTAGTACGCGATCCTGTCGCCTTCTCTGCGGCGCGGCCTCATTAAGCCAAAAGCTTAATTTCCCCCCCTCCATAAATGATTACGTCATTCCTATATGAATCTGACTGAACTCAAGCAAAAGCCGATTACCGACCTGCTCCAATTGGCCGAAGAGATGGGCATAGAAAATATGGCCCGTTCGCGCAAGCAGGATGTGATTTTCTCCCTGCTCAAAAAGCACGCAAAAAGCGGTGAGGAAATCTCCGGTGATGGCGTGCTGGAGATTCTCCAGGACGGCTTCGGCTTCCTCCGCTCCGCTGACGCTTCCTATCTTGCCGGCCCAGACGACATTTACGTCTCGCCGAGCCAGATCCGTCGCTTCAACTTGCGCACTGGTGACACCATCGTTGGCAAGATCCGTCCCCCGAAGGAAGGCGAGCGTTATTTCGCCCTGCTCAAGGTCGACACGATCAACTTTGACCGTCCCGAGAACGCGAAAAACAAGATTCTCTTCGAGAACCTGACCCCGCTGTTCCCGACCATTCGGATGAAGATGGAAGCCGGTAACGGTTCCACCGAAGACTTGACTGGCCGTGTCATCGACCTGTGCGCCCCGATCGGTAAAGGCCAGCGCGGCCTGATCGTCGCACCGCCGAAAGCCGGTAAGACCATCATGCTGCAGAACATCGCAGCGAACATCGCGCGTAACAATCCTGAAGTTCACTTGATCGTGTTGCTGATCGATGAGCGTCCGGAAGAAGTAACCGAAATGCAGCGCACCGTGCGCGGCGAAGTGGTTGCCTCGACGTTCGATGAGCCGCCAACCCGCCACGTGCAGGTTGCCGAAATGGTCATCGAGAAGGCCAAGCGCCTGGTCGAACACAAGAAAGACGTGGTGATTTTGCTCGACTCCATCACCCGTCTGGCGCGTGCCTACAACACCGTGATCCCGAGCTCCGGCAAGGTACTCACCGGTGGTGTTGATGCCCACGCCTTGGAGAAACCAAAGCGTTTCTTCGGCGCCGCGCGCAACATCGAAGAAGGCGGCTCGCTGACCATTATCGCCACCGCGCTGGTTGAAACCGGCTCGAAGATGGACGAAGTGATCTACGAGGAGTTCAAGGGTACCGGCAACATGGAACTGCCCCTGGACCGTCGTATCGCTGAAAAACGCGTGTTCCCGGCGATCAACATCAACCGTTCCGGCACCCGCCGCGAAGAGTTGCTGACCGCCGACGACGAACTGCAGCGCATGTGGATTTTGCGCAAGCTGCTGCACCCGATGGACGAAGTTGCGGCCATCGAGTTCCTGATCGACAAGTTGAAAACCACCAAGACCAACGACGAGTTCTTCTTGTCGATGAAGCGTAAATAATACGACGCTTCAGGTCCGAAAAATGGCGCCCTACGGGGCGCCATTTTTTTTTGTATCAAAAAAGGGAGGTTTGCAGCACCAAAGTGTCAGTTATGAAACAAAAAAGTTGAGCGACGCTACGCTCATCTCCATCCGTATCTGCCTGACCTTAAATTTATGACCACTTTTGCTTACCGAAGAGACATTGATGGCCTGCGCGCCATCGCTGTCCTGGCTGTTGTACTGTTTCACTTTGGAGTACCGGGCTTCACTGGCGGCTTTGTCGGCGTAGACGTGTTTTTCGTGATTTCCGGCTACCTGATCACCTCGATCATCTGGCGCGAACGCCAGGTCGGTCGCTTCAGTTTCGTCGATTTCTGGGCGCGCCGTGCCCGGCGTATCTTGCCAGCCCTGTTTGTGATGATGGCGGCCACACTGGTGGTGGGTTGGTTTCTGCTGGCGCCCAAGGACTACGAGGCATTGGGGCGGTCGGCGCATTACCAGGTGACATTCACCTCCAACCTGCTGTTTGCGCGCCAGCACGGTTATTTCGACTCGGCTTCCGACATCAAACCCTTGCTGCACACCTGGTCGCTGGCGGTGGAGGAGCAGTTCTATATTCTATTTCCACTGCTGCTGGCAGTGCTTTCAAGCCGCCTGAAACACTGGCGTCTGGCGTTGTTCGGCGTGCTGCTGGTGTCTTTCGGCATGAGCGTCTGGGCGGTCGCTCATCAGCCGCAAAAAGCCTTCTTTCTGTTGCACTTGCGGGCTTGGGAGTTGCTCGCCGGGGCAATGCTGGCGGTGATGCCGTTGCGTGAATGGCGCGCCTCGCCGGCCCTGGCGCAAGGGGTCAGCTTGGTGTCCATGGCGTTGATCCTGATAGCCGTATTCGGTTTCGACCGACATACCGCGTTCCCTGGCGCGGCCGCTTTGCTGCCGGTGTTGGGCGTGGTCGGGTTGATCTGGGCGAATGGGCAACAGCACACGGCGGTCGGGCGTTTGTTGAGTTCGCGGGTGATGGTCGGCCTGGGGCTTATTTCGTATTCCTGGTACCTGTGGCACTGGCCGGTGTTTGTGTACGCCAACTATGCCGCGGTGGACGGTTTGAGCGCGCTTGAGCTGGCCGGGCTGATGCTGCTGAGCCTGGTACTGGGCTACCTTTCGTGGCGATTTGTAGAAGCGCGTTTCGCGAAAAACGCCTGCTGGCCGGGCGCAAAGCGATCCTTGCGGCCGCCGCAGCCGGCATCCTGTGTCTGGGTTTTACAGGCCTGGCATTGCGCGAGGCGAAGGGTGTGCCTTGGCGCTTGTCCGAGCAGGCCCTGCGTTACGCCCAAGCGAAGACATGGAGCCCGGAACTGATGGCCTGCATGGCCAACAAAGACACCCCCGACGATCGGCTGTTCTGCCACTTCGGCCCCAAAAACCGCTCGACGTCTGCGCTGGTCTGGGGCGACAGCCATGCCACGGCGCTGGTTCCGGCGCTCGAAGACGCTGCCAAACGGCACACTATCAGCCTGGCCCAGACCAGTTTTGCCGGTTGTGTGCCGCTTGATGGTCTGGAGAACATCGCCCGCTGCGCACGTTTCAATCAACGCGTCGAGAAGGCCATGGCCGCGCAATCGTTCACTGATGTGGTGCTGGTGGCGCGCTGGAGCCTGTACCTGTACGGGCAAATGTCGGGGGACAAAGAGCACGCGCTAAAAGACCCGGGCACAGGCCAATACGTGCGTGCCATCGCCGAGCAGCGCTTCGCCGAAGGCCTGCGCGAGCGCATCAAAGGGTTGCGCGCCGCCGGGTATCACGTGTGGCTGGTCAAGGAAGTACCGTTGCAGGAAATCATCGTTCCCTACCGCCTCAGTCGCCTGGCCATGATGCACCGGCCGGTCGACGGTGAAGGGCTGCCGGTAGCGGAACATCAGAAGCGCCAGCGCTTTATTACCCAACTGTTCGACGAACTGGCCGCGGCCGACCGTGGCGTTAGCGTGCTGGACCCGGCGCCCCTGCTGTGTGGCGCCGATGGCCTGTGCCGGGTGGAGCTCAACGGCCGTGCGCTGTACACCGACGATAACCATCTTTCGGACGTCGGGGCGCGGCACATTGAGGCGTTCCTGGAGCCCTTGTTCAATTCGCTGCAATCGCGCGGGCTGACGGCCAATTAAGCTGCCAGCCGCCTTCAGAGCAGGTAGGATGTAGGCCTATTTTACGGGTGGCATGGTTAATGAAATTCAAGGATCTTCGGGATTTCGTGCAGCAACTTGAGCAGCGCGGAGAGTTGAAACGTATCCAGGTACCGGTTTCGCCGGTGCTGGAAATGACTGAGATTTGTGACCGTACCCTGCGCAGCAAGGGCCCGGCACTGCTGTTCGAAAACCCGACCGGCTTTGATATTCCGGTGCTCGGCAACCTGTTCGGTACGCCCGACCGCGTGGCCTTTGGCATGGGCGCCGAGTCGGTCAGCGAGCTGCGCGAGATCGGCAAGCTCCTGGCCTTCCTCAAGGAGCCCGAGCCACCCAAGGGCCTGAAGGATGCCTGGTCGAAGCTACCGATCTTTCGCAAGATCATTGCCATGGCGCCCAAGGTGGTCAAGGACGCGGTGTGCCAGGAAGTGGTGATCGAGGGTGATGATGTCGACCTCGGCATGCTGCCCGTGCAGACCTGCTGGCCCGGCGACGTCGGCCCGCTGATCACGTGGGGCCTTACTGTGACCAAAGGCCCGAACAAGGATCGCCAGAACCTGGGTATCTACCGTCAGCAAGTGATCGGCCGCAATAAAGTGATCATGCGTTGGCTGAGCCACCGTGGCGGCGCACTCGACTTTCGTGAGTGGTGCGAAAAACATCCCGGCAAGCCTTTCCCGGTTTCCGTCGCCCTGGGCGCTGACCCGGCGACCATCCTTGGCGCCGTCACGCCGGTGCCCGACAGCCTGTCTGAATATGCCTTCGCCGGTCTGTTGCGCGGTAACCGCACCGAACTGGTGAAGTGCCGCGGCAACGACCTGCAAGTGCCGGCCAGTGCGGAAATCATCCTCGAAGGCGTGATTCATCCGGGCGAAATGGCCGACGAAGGCCCTTACGGCGACCACACCGGTTACTACAACGAAGTCGACAGCTTCCCGGTGTTCACGGTCGAGCGCATTACCCACCGGATCAAGCCGATCTACCACAGCACCTACACCGGCCGGCCACCGGATGAACCGGCTATCCTGGGTGTGGCGCTGAACGAAGTGTTTGTGCCGATCCTGCAAAAGCAGTTCCCGGAGATCACCGACTTCTACTTGCCGCCCGAAGGCTGCTCGTACCGCATGGCCATTGTGACCATGAAGAAGTCCTATCCAGGCCACGCCAAACGGGTAATGCTGGGAGTGTGGTCGTTTTTGCGACAGTTCATGTACACCAAATTCGTTATCGTCACCGACGACGACATCAATGCTCGCGACTGGAACGACGTGATCTGGGCCATCACCACGCGCATGGACCCCAAGCGCGACACGGTGATGATCGACAACACGCCGATCGACTACCTCGACTTCGCCTCGCCGGTGTCGGGCCTCGGTTCAAAGATGGGCCTGGATGCCACCCACAAATGGCCGGGTGAAACCACCCGCGAGTGGGGCCGGGTGATCGTCAAGGATGAGGCTGTGACTGCCCGTGTCGATGCTATGTGGAAAGAATTGGGAATAGATTGATGCGTGTAACCCTGCAACCTTCCGGCGCGGTACTGGAACTGATCCCTGGCGAGCGAATCCTTGAAGGCGCGCGCGTCTGGGCTACGAGTGCCCTCAGGCGTGTCGCAATGGCGTGTGCCATGTGTGTGCGGCGTTGTTGGTTGAGGGCCGGGTGCTGCAAGCCGGTGAGGTGCTCGATCACGGTGAGTTTTACACCTGCATCGCCGAGCCGCTGGAAGATTGCATTGTGTTATGGGATGGCGTGCTGGCGCCGGGAGAGTTGCCGTTGCGCAAGTTGTCGTGCCAATTGAGTGAATGTGTGGAGGTCGGTGGTGATGTGTGGCGCGTGCGCCTGCTTGCCCCGGCCGGTAAAGCGCTGCGTTACCACGCTGGGCAATACTTGATGATCGAGCGGGAGAATGGCGAGAAGTCGGCGTTCTCGCTGGCGTCGGCGCCGCATTCCGGGCGTGAGCTGGAGTTGCATGTGCTGGTGCGGGAAGACAGCGCGCGCAACCTGCTTGAGCAGTTGCAGCGTAATCAGATGGCGCGCATCGAATTGCCTTTTGGCGACACGCACCTTGCCGAGCTACCCGACGGGCCGTTGGTGTTGATCGCCGCGGGTACCGGCATGGCGCAGATGCACAGCTTGATAGAGCATTGCCGCGCTTCCGGTTTCAAGCACCCGGTGCATTTGTACTGGGGTGTGCGTCGGCCGGAGGATTTTTACCAGATCGAGCACTGGGATCAATGGCTGCAACTGCCGAATCTGTTCCTGCACAAAGTGGTCAGCGACCTGTGTGGTTGGCAAGGGCGTTGCGGGCTGCTGCATGAAGCGGTGTGTGAAGATATTCGCGATCTCAAGGGTGTGCACGTCTACGCAAGTGGCTCGCCTGCGATGATCTACGGCACGCTGGATGCGCTGGTTGACGCCGGCATGGACGCGCATCAGATGCGTGCTGATGTGTTCGCCTACGCACCGCGCCCTTAATGTGGGAACCGGCGCCGACACAGATAGGCAGTGTCGTTAGAAACGCGCCCCCGCCGTCAGCATCGCCGCATTAAAGCCCAGCAACACCAACTCGCTGGTCACCGGGCCGAAATTCACGCCCACCGAGGGGATGATCGCCGGTGCCACGCCAAAGCGGTTGAGCGGGATTTTGTCGCGGTACTTGCCGCGATACCCCTGAAGCGCGCCTGCGGTCACCTTCATGTAGAACGGCGAGTCGCCAAGGTCATAGCGTTTACCCGCGTAAACATAATATGAGCGCTGGCTGAACGAGTTGCGAAAGGTCGCCCCGCCGTATACCAGCCCGGACGCTTCGTTGCGCTCCAGGTTGATCAAATCCTGGTTGTTGTTGTGCTTGGGGTTCGGTGAAAAGTGCTGGGTGTAGAGGCTCGTCTGGGCGTACCAGAAGCCCTTATCGCCTTTGACGGTCGCCTCAGAGGCCAGCGCAGTAGCGGCTTGTGCCATAAGCAGCAAGCCGGAATAAACGTACTTCATGGTTCGACCTCGATAGTCGTTTGAATAGGCGGCTAATGTGGGGTCGCTAAACTTCTACAGTTTGGCGGCTAACGTCCTGCGGGGCCTGAACCTGCGCTGAAGGTTTGGTCGCCTATGCTTATGCAATTAAGGTATTACTTATGTAGGAAAAATCTCATTAAGCTATAAGGCAACGGACTACCGCCTTTCATCAATCACCAATAACTGACCGCCACCGCCCGCCAGACGGATCGATCGTAAGCACTCAGAGCAGCAAGTTCTGATGTTTGATGCCTGGGTTTAAAGGAGTGGGAGCGGTATGGGGAGCTACAACAAACACGCGCTGTACACAGCGATTTTGTCGGCCAATTTGCTGACCGCTGTGGGATTTAATCCAGCCTTGGCGGCCGAAACAGCCGCTGCCGATGTGCCAAAACTCGACACCGTGATCGTCACCGGTACGCGCGCCCAAGAGCGCACCGCCAGTGCTTCGCTTTCGCCGATTGATGTGATTTCCGGCGAAACCTTGCGCAGCACCGGCTCCGATGAGCTGGGAGCAGTGCTGGCGCGCTTGATTCCGTCGATCAACTTCCCGCGTCCAAGCCTGGTGGATGGCGCCGAGCTGGTGCGCCCTGCGCAGTTGCGCGGCCTGTCGCCGGATCAGGTGTTGGTGCTGGTCAACGGTAAACGTCGCCACACCAGTGCGTTCGTTAACCTCGGCGGGGCCGTTGGCCGTGGCTCGGCACCGGCGGACTTGAATGCAATTCCGTTGTCGGCGGTCGACCACGTTGAAGTGCTGCGTGACGGTGCGTCGGCGCGCTATGGCTCTGACGCGATTGCCGGGGTAATCAACGTGATCCTCAAGCACGACGACCATGGCGGTTCGGTCTCGAGCAAATTCGGCGAATACAAAAAGGGCGATGGTATTCAACGCAATGTCAGCGGCAATACCGGCTTGGCGCTGGGTGACAACGGTTTTATCAACCTTTCCGCCGAAGGTGCCGACAACGATTACACCAACCGTGCCGGCGATGATTTCCGCCCGGCCAGCGTAGGTTCCACCACCTACGGCCAGCGTGTGTTCCGCCAGGGCGAGCCGGCTACCAATGAAGGCAAGTTGCAGTTCAACTCCGAGTATTCCTTCAGCGACGGGCTGGAGTTCTACACGTTCGGCGGCTACAGCAAGCGACGTGGCGAAACCGCAGCGTTCTACCGGGCCAGCAATGCGTCCAACAACATTGCAGCGCTCAACCCCAATGGCTACTTGCCGCTGATCAAGGGCAACCTTGAGGACACCTCATTGGTGGTGGGCTTGCGCGGCTTGCTGGCCTACGACTGGCACTATGACCTGTCGGCCAACTATGGCAAAAACCAGTACGAATTAAGCACCGACACCATCAACACCTCACTCGGCCTTGCTACGCCGCGCAAGTTCGACAATGGCACCCTGAGCAACGATCAGAAGCAAGTCAGCCTGGACCTCTCACGTGAATTCGACGTGGGCTTTTTGCCTTACCCGGTGTCGGTAGCTTTTGGTGGCGAATACCTGCACCAGGGCTATGAGATCGAAGCGGGCGAGCCTGCGTCCTATTACCAGACCGGCAGCTCGGGCCTCGGTGGTTTCCGTGATGCCGACGCCGGCAGCAGCTCGCGGCATAACTGGGCGCAGTACCTGGACCTGGAAACCAACTTCACCGAAAAGCTCAGCGCCTCGGCCGCCGTGCGGCATGAGGATTACAGTGACTTTGGCTCCAACGTCAGCGGCTCGCTGTCGGCGCGGTATGACTTCACCCCGCAGGTGGCGTTGCGTGGCAGCATTTCCAACGGTTTCCGCGCGCCATCCCTGGCCCAGCAGAATTTTGCCTACACCTCGTCGCAGTTGATCGGCAGCACCATTCAGGAGGCGGGCACCTTTCCGGCCGACAGCAAAGTGGCAAGACTGCTCGGCGCCGAAGACCTGAAAGCCGAAAAGTCACGTAACTACAGCCTCGGCCTGGTGCTGGAGCCTGCAGATGACCTGACCGTAACGCTCGACGTTTATCGCATCGACATCCGCGACCGTATCAGCCTGTCCTCCAACCTTAATCTGAACCCGGCGACCGTGGCTTACCTGCAAGCCAACGGTGTTGGCAACATCAACTACACCAGCGCGCGCTACTTCACCAACGCCACTGATACCAGCACCGATGGCGTCGATTTGGTGGCCAACTATCGTTATCAATTCGATAACGGCATTCGTTGGAACAGCACGGTAGGGTATAACTACAACCACACCAAAGTGACGGACGTGAAAGCTAACCCGGCCATTCTGGACAGTTTGGGCGCCAACCTGGTGCGGGTGGACCGCCGCGAGCGTATCGGTTTACTCGGCGACACCACGCCGCAGCACAAACTCAGCCTGGGTAACGATTTCACCTACGGCCGTTGGGCACTGCACAGCAACCTGGTGCGTTATGGTGAGTTCACCAGTTACCAGGCGGACAAGGTCAACGACCAGACCTTCAAGGCGGCTTGGGTGCTGGACCTGTCGGCGGACTACAAACTGAAGAACTGGACGTTCACCGTGGGCGGTGACAACGTCACCGACAAATACCCGGAGAAGGTCAATGCCTACGCCAGCAGTGGCGGCAATTTGGCCTATAGCACTTTTTCGCCGTACGGTTACAGCGGCGCGTTTTATTACGGTAAAGTTGCTTACAACTGGTAATACACAGGAGGCGCACCGCTTTTCGCCATGACCGCCATTGAAACCGATCTTTTGCAATTGGCTTACCCTCCGCGGCTCGATCTTGGGCCGCAACTCACTCACGAACAGTTAATGAGCTCGATGCAGGCCACGATGGCCCGGCATAAGGGTGGGCCGGTCTGGCTATTCGCCTACGGGTCGTTGATCTGGCGGCCTGAATGTTCGTCGACCGAGCGCGTGCGTGCGCGGGTTCACGGTTACCACCGGGGCTTGTACCTGTGGTCCCCACGAGCATCGCGGCACGCCGGAATTGCCGGGGTTGGTGTTCGGGCTGGACCGTGGCGGTTCCTGCAGCGGGTTTGCCTACCGTTTGCCGGAAGACCAGTTGGAAGCCTCGCTTTACGCCTTGTGGCAGCGCGAGATGCCTTACCCCTCCTACCGGCCGCACTGGCTGACCTGCCGTTTGGAAGATGGCAGCCAGGTTCAGGCGCTGGGTTTTGTGTTGGAGCGGCACTTGCCCAGCTATGCTGGCAACTTGCCCGACATCGTACTCAATCACGTGCTGCAAAGCGCTTGCGGGCGTTACGGCACGACTCGCGATTATGTCGAGCAGACCGTTAACGCCCTGCGTAGCCACGCCATGCCAGATAAAAACCTGGAGGCGCGGCTCAAGCGTTGTGCAAAGGATTGCTCAGGCGATTAACGCGCTGTGCTGACACTGTTGGTGTGCCACAGCGTTGGGATCAGGAACGCGATCGCCAATAGGCACGCACCTATCAGCAGGATAAAACCACCGTCCCAGCCGAAATGGTCAACGGTGTAGCCCATGGCCGCACTGGCTGCCACCGAGCCACCCAAGTAGCCGAACAAGCCGGTGAAGCCCGCCGCGGTGCCAGCGGCTTTTTTCGGCGCCAACTCCAGCGCCTGCAGGCCGATCAGCATCACCGGGCCGTAGATCAGGAAGCCGATGGAGAACAGCGCAATCATGTCGACCATCGGGTTGCCTGGCGGGTTGAGCCAGTAAACCAGGGTCGCCACGGTGACCAAGGCCATGAATACGATGCCGGTCAGCCCACGATTGCCACGGAAGATCTTGTCCGACATCCAGCCGCACAGCAGCGTGCCCGGAATACCTGCCCACTCATAGAAGAAGTACGCCCACGAGGTTTTATCCACGTCGAAGTGCTTGGCTTCCTTGAGGTACGTCGGTGCCCAGTCCAGCACGCCGTAGCGCAACAGGTAGACAAACACGTTAGCGAAGGCGATGTACCAAAGCATTTTGTTGCGCAGCACGTACTTGACGAAGATTTCCTTGGCGCTGAATTCGTCTTCGTGGCTGGCGTCGTAGCCTTCCGGGTAATCGTTTTTGTATTGCTCAATCGGTGGCAGGCCGACCGACTGCGGCGTGTCGCGCATGGTGATGAAGGCAAACGCCGCCACGGCCAGGGCCACGGTCGCCGGCACGTAAAACGCTGCATGCCAGTCGTTAAACCACGCCATGCCGAGCAAGAACAGCGGGCCGATCAGGCCGCCGCCGACGTTATGCGCCACGTTCCATACCGACACCACGCCGCCGCGTTCTTTCTGCGACCACCAGTGCACCATGGTCCGCCCGCTGGGTGGCCAGCCCATGCCTTGGGCCCAGCCGTTGATGAACAGCAAAATGAACATCATGGTCACGCTGGACGTTGCCCAAGGTGCGAAACCGAAAATGAACATTACGCCCGCCGACACCAGCAGGCCAAAAGGCAGGAAGTAACGCGGGTTCGAGCGGTCGGACACCAGGCCCATCAGGAACTTGGACAGGCCGTAGGCAATCGCAATCGCCGACATCGCCAAGCCCAGTTGGCCGCGGGTGTAGCCCTCGTCAATCAAGTACGGCATGGCCAGCGAGAAGTTTTTGCGCAGCAAGTAGTAGCCGGCGTAACCGAAGAAAATACCGGCGAAGATCTGCCAACGCAGTCGTCGATACGTGCTGTCTATTTTTTCTTCAGGCAGGGGCGCCTGGTGTGCGGCAGGACGAAAGAAAGCAAACATTCAAGAGCTCCAAATTTCTTGTTTTAACTGCGGATGCGAATGTTACAGTTTCGTTACCGAATATAGCATCATTGTCGTTATTGAATTTTTCAGGCCATAGAGATGCAAATGTGGGAGGGGGCTTGCTCCCGATGGCGGTGCTTCAGTCAACAGAAATGTTAGCTGAGCCACTGCCATCGGGAGCAAGCCCCCTCCCACATTGATTACATTTCAGGTCGGTTAGCGGACTTGAACCACCACTTTGCCCACCGCCTTGCGCTGCCCCAGGTCATTGATCGCCTGGGCGGCCTGTTCGAGTGGATAGACTTTCGACACCAGCGGCTTGAGCTTGCCCTCGGCGTACCACGTGAACAATTGCTGGAAGTTCGCCGCATTGTCTTGCGGCTGGCGCTGAGCGAACGAACCCCAGAACACCCCGACCACGGCTGCGCCCTTGAGCAACGCCAGGTTCACTGGCAGTTCCGGGATGCGCCCGCTGGCAAAACCGACTACCAACAGGCGGCCGTTCCAGGCGATGCCGCGGATAGCCTGGTCAAACAGATCGCCGCCCACCGGGTCGTAGATCACGTCGATACCGTTGCCATCGGTCAGGCGTTTTAGTTCGTCTTTAAGGCTGGCTTCGCTGTAGTTGATCAACTCGTCCGCGCCTGCGGCCTTGGCCACGGCGAGTTTATCCGCACTGCTGGCGGCGGCGATCACCCGGGCGCCCATGGCTTTGCCGATTTCCACCGCCGCCAGGCCCACGCCACCGGAGGCGCCGAGCACCAGCAAAGTTTCGCCGGGTTGCAAGCTGGCGCGTTGTTTGAGGGCGTGCATCGAGGTGCCGTAGGTCATGCTGAAGGCGGCGGCGGTGTTGAAGTCCATGCTCGGCGGTATCGGCAGTACGTTGTAGCCCGGCACCG
Organism: Pseudomonas kitaguniensis; assembly: GCF_009296165.1. Classification (GTDB taxonomy): domain Bacteria; phylum Pseudomonadota; class Gammaproteobacteria; order Pseudomonadales; family Pseudomonadaceae; genus Aquipseudomonas; species Aquipseudomonas kitaguniensis. The sequence continues at coordinate 34,784 of NZ_VUAZ01000134.1, forward strand.
CGACCTGCTCGGCAAAGCTGCCCCAGCCAGTCAAGGCCATCACGCGGTCACCGACTTTCAGGTGGCTGACTTTTTCGCCCACTTCGGTGACCACGCCGGCCGCTTCGCCACCCGGTGAAAAAGGGAAGGGCGGCTTGAACTGGTATTTGCCCTCGATGATCAAGGTGTCCGGGAAATTCACCCCCGCCGCGTGCACGTCCAGCAGGACCTCGTTCTTCTTGATCGCAGGGTTCGCAATCTCATCGAGCACCAGGGTTTCGGCGGGGCCGAAGGCTTTGCACAGCACAGCTTTCATCGGACTATTCCTTTTGGCATCGTGGCCGATAAGTGTAGGTGGGTGCGCCCGTGGGTCAACGAGCATGCCCGGGCCTGATAAGCCGCCATAAGCTTGTACTCAGCCTTGCTAGCGTTATGCTACCGGCAACCGAATTCGAGGAATGAACTGTGAAAGCGTGGATCCTGTTGATGCTCGCCCTGACTTTGCCGATGGCAGCCCAGGCCGAAGAAGCGAAAGAAGGCGAGGCCCCCAAGGTCAGTTATATCAGCCTGACCCCGCCGTTCGTGGGTAACTACGGCTTGGACGGCACGGCCAAACTCAAGGTATTCAAGGCCGACATTGCCCTGCGCGTGACCGGCACTGAAGCCGCCGCCGCGGTCAAAGCCAACGACGCGCTGATCCGTAACCAATTGGTGGCCCTGTTTACCCAGCAGACCAACGACGCCATGAGCACGGTTGAAGGCAAAGAAAAGCTGCGCCAGGAAGCCCTCAAGCAAACGCAACAAGTGATGAACGACGAGACCGGTAAACCGATGGTCGAAGACCTGTTGTTCAATAACCTGATCATTCAGTAACGGGTGGCGTCACGTTCCAGATTTTCAGCAATGCTGCGCTGAAGGCGGGCTCAAGCACGCGGTTGCCATGGCCGCTGAGGTGGTTGGAGTCAAAAAACAGGGGCTTGGCATGTTCGTCATAGGCCGAGCAGGTCGGGCCAGGGCACAGCAGCGGCAACGGGTCCCAGACGTGCAAGGCCGAGTAATCCACCTGCAAATTTTGCAGCAGTTGCATCTGCGGCGCGCGTAGCCGTTCAAGCTGGTCACGCGCCATGGTCATGCCCGGCTCGCAGATTGGGTTCATCCGGTTGAACCAGTCCGAGCAGCGGTTGGGCGCTGACTTGAACAATGGTTTGGGGGCGTCAATCAAGAGGTTGAGCTGTGCCGCTTGCAAGCGGCTTAACAATGCATCAGCGGATATTCGCGCCGCTTCGAGGTTCTCGGCAGTCAACTCACCCAGTGCCTCGTCGATCATCGCCGCTTCACCGTTCTGCCACGCGCGCCCGTCGAGTTCCGGCATGCGCAGCGAGGCCAAAAATACCACGTCACCCGGCTTGGCCTGCGCCTCGATTGCCTTGAGTTGGGCTTCGCGTGAAACGGCGCAATGCGCGGGGTCGGCGCCGATCAGGCTGACGAGCGCGCAGCCGCCTTGTTCGTATTCCACCACCGTGACGCCCAGTTTGAGCGAGACCAGTTTCAGCAAGGTGCGGTAGGCGGCCGTGTGCGAATCGCCGATGACAAACAGCTGCCGTCCCTCTAGGCGCGGGTCGTCGAGGGTCTCGAAAGCTTCCTGGGGATAGTGTTGATAGGCATACCAGGTGTAGCTGTCGCGGGTCTGGCTGAGTGACAGGGTTGATGCGTTGTTTGACACCCACTGCGCACCCAGCCACATCAGGCCCGTAACGCCCAAACCGCTCGCAAAGGTGAGCCATGCCGTGCGTTGCACCGCCGACTTGCCGCTGCGCACAGGCGTTTCTATCCAGTGGTAGGACGCCGCCGCGAGCGCGAATACCAGCACGGGGTAGAGCACTTGTACGGCCAGCAGCTCCATCCCGGTGGTCCACCGCAGGAGCACTGCAACCGGCCAGTGCCACAGGTACAGCGAATAGGACAGCCGGCCAATGTAGGTTGCCAGCGGGTGTTGCAGCAGGCGTTGCAGCATGCCCGGGGCGCTGTCGGCCTGCAGCACTATCCCGGCGATCATCGACAGCGAGCCTGCTACGGTGAGCATTGCCCACGGAAAAGGGAACTGGCTGGGGCTGGCGAGCAAGAAACCGGCGACCGCCAGGCCGATGCCGCCAGCCAGCATGGCCGGTGCCAGGCGGTTGAGGCGCGGCGTCACAATCGCGCGTACCGATCAGTTGAAACAGGATTGCACCGGCGGCCAACTCCCAGAAGCGCCCAGGCAGCAGATAAAACGCCGACAGCGGCTCGGCAGTTACCTGATAAGCACCGATGCTCAGCGAGGCAATCGCCATCAGCGGCAGCACCGCCCAGGCGCATGTCGCTTGCCGATAACGCAGCCACACAAAGAACAGGGCCGGGAAGATTACGTAGAACTGTTCTTCAACGCCCAGTGACCAGGTGTGCAGATAGGGGTTGAGTTCAGCGCTGGGTGAAAAGTAGGTGTCGGTGTTCCATGCGAGGACAAAATTGCTCAGGCCAAAAAATGCCGCGAGGCCGGTGCTGTTGATCATCTCGCTGAGCCAGAACTGCGGCATGAACATCGCCGAAAGCACAAAGCTGACACAGAGCACGGTCAGCAACGCGGGCATGATGCGCAGCAGGCGGCGCCGGTAGAAGTCTGCCAGGTAACGGCCGAAGGTCAGGTCACGACGCTGCCACAGTGATTGGCTGATCACGTACCCGGAAATCACGAAGAACATATCCACGCCGGTAAAACCACCGGGCAGCCAGTCTGCAAAATTCAGATGGAAGATGATCACGCTGAGCACGGCAATGGCGCGCAGCCCATCGATAGCGTGTCTGTAAGTGGGAGTAGACACGCGACCTTCCTTGCTGATGGGCGGGGCAGTGATTCTGCCCCAACCTACGGTGAGCGGCGACTAGCCGTTCGGACAGGTTTGAGTCGGCGTGTTTCGTTATCTGCGCACCGAGTGTGTGCTGATCAATCAACTAATTGAAGGATGGCGGCCCACTGCTCGGCAGTGACCGGCATCACTGAAAGCCGGCTGCCTTTTTGCACCAATGGCAGCTCCGCGAGAGCGGCCTGCTGTTTCAGATAGCCCAAGCCCAGCACCGCGGGAAAGGTCTGTAGGTGCGCGACGTTAATTGCGCTCCACGGATTTTTTTCGGCGCTGGCCTTGGCGTCGAAATAGTGGCTTTGCGGCTCCAGAGCGGTGGGGTCCGGGTAGGCCGCCTGGGTGATTTTGCCGATGCCGGCAATGCCAGGCTCGGGGCAACTGGAGTGGTAGAAGAAAAACTCATCGCCCACTGCCATGGCCCGAAGAAAATTGCGTGCCTGATAGTTGCGCACCCCGTCCCAGCGGGCTTCGCCAAGTGTGTGCAGGTCTTTTATCGAGAGTTCATCGGGCTCGGATTTCATCAGCCAATAGGCCATTTTTGGGCTCCTGAAAAAGGCAGTGGGGAAGTTGCGGGGCAATTGCATGACAAACCGACAGTCGGTTGGCGTCAAGGTTTGCGTGTTGGTTCACGTTACCGCAGAATGCCCGCTTTTAAGCTTGACGCAGCTGCAACGGACTACTTTGGAACGTTGTTGTCATCGTGTACGAGGTGCCTGCAGGGGGGCAATCGATGCAACGTAAGCCGGATTTACTATGGATTTTGGTTATTTTGTTTGGTCTGGGCGTCGTGACCACCGGTTATGCCCAGAGCTTGTGGTCGAACAAGACCGATGCGCCGATTGAGCTGGCTCAGCAGCAGCCACAACTGTTCAAGCGTTAATACGACTTCAAGGCGTCGCTGACTCCAGCGGCGTTTCTGCGACATACCACTGCTTATCGGTAACGGTGCCTGCCAGTGGCACGTCCCAACTCGCCTGTGCCAGGCGTTCGACTTTCTGACATTCGTGGGCCAGCCCCAGCAGCGTCGGCGCACGCCAGTTTTTGCGCCGGGCAAGGTAGGCCAGGCTGCGATCATAAAAGCCGCCGCCCATACCCAGGCGACCGCCCACATCATCAAAGCCCACCAGCGGCAACAGCACCAGGTTCAGTGCCCACACGTGGCGCTGGCGATGGGCATTGATGCGGGGCTCAAGAATGCGAAAGCGGTTGGGCAGTAACGTATCCCCAGGCCGCACACGCTGGAACACCATCTTGGTTCGCGGCCAGGCACTCAGCACCGGCAGATATGTCGCCTTGCCCCGGCGCTGAGCGGCGCGCAGCAGCAGGCGCGGATCGATTTCGCCGTCCGTCGGCAGGTATAAAGCAATATGTTTGGCGCGGCGAAACAGCGGGTGCTGTGCCAGCTGGCGATACAAGCCTTGGGCTGCCTGGCGCTGTTCACTCGGCGTGAGGGCGCGGCGGGCTTTGCGCAACATGCGTCGAAGTTGCGGACGAGAAAGCGGCGCAGGTTCGGTCATGGCTTTTCGGCTCATAAAACAATGCCAGTCCTGAGACTGGCATTGAGTTTGGATATTCAGGCTCCCCGACAGAGTCGCTGTCGACTAAGCCCTTGAACCCGAAAGTTCAAGGTGGAAGATGCAGTAGGCTTTAAGGCTTTCCGTCTAGCGGACATGCACACCAGCCCAACGTGCAACTTCCAGGGTAGTGCGAATCGGCTCCGGGACATCGCCGACTGGCAAACACGCCAGGGAGTGGGGCGAGTATACCTTAAACGTGCGCGGCAATCAGCCCTTGGGTGGCTCTTGATCGGTAGACAGCACCAGATCCACGCGCTCCAGCAGGTCACGCACTTGCTCCCGTGTCGAGCCGCTGGCCTGTACGTCAGGCCGTTCCTGCTTATGCAGCAAGTCGTGGGTAATGTTGAGTGCAGCCATCACGGCGATGCGGTCGGCGCCGATGACTTTGCCACTGCTGCGGATTTCACGCATTTTGCCGTCCAGGTAGCGGGCAGCACTCACCAGGTTGCTGCGCTCTTCCTGGGGGCAGATGATCGAATATTCTTTGTCGAGGATCTGCACGGTTACGCTATTGCTTGAACTCATGAGTCTTGCTCCAGGGCCTTCAGGCGCGAAATCATCGATTCGACCTTACGCCGGGCGATTTCGTTTTTTTCAATGAGGTGAGCGCGTTCCTCGCGCCAGGTCTTTTCCTGAGCTAATAGGAGTCCGTTTTGGCCCTTTAGTTGCTCGACCCGGGTAATTAGCAATTCGAGTCTGGCCATCAGCGCTTGCAGGTCGGTGTCTTCCATTGGGTTCCACTGGATTTGTCTGATGAATGGCGACTGCAGGATAAACGATCTGACGCCCTTGATAGTCTTGGTACGTATGCCGGTGCTAGGATACAGCGCTTCATTCTAGACATTGCGCCGTCTGGCGCCTAGCTCACCATGCCTATTCAGAACTCCCCGTACGATGCTTTTTCCAAACTGCTGAGCACCAGTGGCCATCCTTGCTCGCCTGCCGAACTGCACGGCGTGTTGTTGGGCCGCAGTTGCACCGGCGTAGGCTTTGACGCCGACAACTGGCTGGCTGACGTCGCCGAACTGCTGGAGACCGAGCCGACCGAGAACGTGCGTAATGCGTTGATCGGCCTGCAAGAAATGGTCAAGGGCGAGCTGACCGGTGATGACGTCACCGTGGTCTTGCTGTTGCCGACCGACGATGCGCCGCTCACTGAGCGCGCCGCAGCGCTGGGCCAATGGTGCCAGGGTTTCCTCCACGGCTTTGGCGTGAACGCCGGCGGCCTGGAGCTGAGCACTGACGCCAAGGAAGTGTTGCAAGACTTGGCCGCCATCTCCCAAGTGCAGGATGCCCTGGAAGAATCGGAAGACGGCGAAGGCGACTATATGGAAGTGATGGAATACCTGCGCGTCGCGCCGTTGTTGCTGTTCACCGAGACCAAAAAGGCCGCTGAGCCAACCGCAACCAAGCCGTCGCTGCACTAAAAAAGGAAGCCCAACTGCCCATGATTCATATCCCAAGAGCGGAATACACCCGTCGCCGCAAGGCGCTCATGGCGCAGATGGAACCCAACAGCATCGCGATACTGCCGGCCGCCGCCGTGGCCATTCGCAATCGTGATGTCGAGCACGTTTACCGTCAGGACAGCGATTTTCAGTACCTGAGCGGGTTCCCTGAACCTGAAGCGGTGATCGTGCTGATGCCCGGTCGCCTGCACGGTGAGTACGTGCTGTTTTGCCGCGAACGCAATGCCGAACGCGAATTGTGGGACGGCCTGCGCGCCGGCACCGAAGGCGCTGTGCGTGACTTTGGCGCCGACGATGCGTTTCCCATCACTGATATTGACGACATCCTGCCCGGCCTGATCGAAGGTCGTGACCGGGTCTATTCGGCCATGGGCAGCAACGCCGAATTCGACCGGCACGTGATGGAGTGGATCAACGTTATCCGCTCTAAAGCGCACCTCGGCGCACAGCCGCCGAACGAATTCGTTGCCCTGGACCATCTGCTCCACGACATGCGCCTGTATAAATCGGCGGCAGAAGTGAAGGTGATGCGCGAGGCTGCGCGAATTTCCTGCGCCGCGCATGTGCGGGCGATGCAGGCCAGTCGTGCCGGTTTGCACGAGTTCAGCCTCGAAGCCGAGTTGGATTACGAATTCCGCAAGGGCGGCGCCAAGATGCCCGCCTATGGCTCCATCGTCGCGGCTGGGCGCAACAGCTGCATCCTGCATTACCAGCAGAATGACGCCGTGCTCAAGGACGGCGACCTGGTGCTGATCGACGCCGGTTGCGAGATCGACTGCTACGCCAGCGACATCACGCGGACCTGGCCGGTCAACGGTAAGTTTTCGCCGGAACAAAAGGCCATCTATGAAATCGTGCTGGCCTCGCAGGAAGCCGCCTTCGCCGAGATCGCGCCGAACAAACACTGGAACCAGGCCCACGAGGCGACCGTGCAAGTGATCACCGCCGGGCTGGTAAAGCTGGGGCTGTTGCAGGGTGACGTTGACGCGTTGATCGCCAGCGAAGCCTACCGTGCGTTCTACATGCACCGCGCCGGCCACTGGCTGGGAATGGATGTGCACGATGTGGGCGATTACCGGGTGGGCGGCGAATGGCGTGTGCTGGAAGTCGGCATGGCATTGACCGTGGAGCCAGGCATCTATATTTCGCCGGACAACCAGAGCGTGGCGAAGAAATGGCGTGGTATTGGCGTACGTATCGAGGACGACGTGGTGGTGACCAAGCAAGGCTGTGAAGTTCTGACCGGCGGCGTGCCCAAAACCGTCGACGACATTGAAGCGCTGATGGCGGCTGCGCGATGAGCCGGGTCAACCTGGCGATCATCGGCGGCGGCCTGGTCGGCGCCAGTCTGGCGTTGGCGTTGCAGGCGGGCGCGAAGGCGCGTGGTTGGAGCATCGTGCTCATCGAACCGTTCGCCCCCGGTGACACTTACCAGCCGAGCTACGATGCGCGTTCTTCGGCGTTGTCCTTCGGCGCGCGGCAGATTTACCAGCGGTTGGGTGTGTGGCCGGAGATTTCCCGTCGCGCCGAACCGATCAAGCAGATTCACGTGTCGGACCGTGGGCGCTTCTCTACCGCGCGCTTGTCCGCCATCGAAGAGGGCGTACCCGCGCTCGGTTATGTGGTGGAAAACGCCTGGCTGGGCCAATGCCTGTGGCAAGGGTTGGACAAAGAGGTGGTCAGTTGGCGCTGCCCGGCGGAAGTCACGCGCATGGAGCCGCTGCCGGATGGCTATCGCCTGACCCTTAACGATGAAACCGTGCTGGAATGCGACCTTGCGGTGCTGGCCGACGGCGGCCGCTCGGGTTTGCGCGAGCAATTGGGCATCGGCGTGAAAACCCGCCCATACAACCAGAGCGCGCTGATCGCCAATATCACCCCAAGCGAAGCGCATAACGGCGAGGCGTTCGAGCGTTTCACCGATGACGGGCCGATGGCTTTGCTGCCGCTGCCGGACAACCGCTGCGCGCTGGTCTGGACCCGCATCGGCATGGACGCGCAGCGCCTGGCCAACCTTGATGAATGCAGTTTTTTGAGCGAATTGCAGGGTGTGTTCGGCTACCGCCTGGGCACCTTGAAACAGGTGGGGGCTCGCCATTTGTACCCGCTGACGTTGGTTGAGGCCGAAGAGCAAGTACGCTCGCATTTGGCGGTCCTCGGCAATGCCGCGCACAGCCTGCACCCGATTGCCGGGCAGGGTTTCAACTTGTCCCTGCGCGACGCGAATGCATTGGCCGAGGCCTTGCTGGCCGGGCCGGCGGTGCCAGGTGATTTGGCGACCTTGCAGCGCTATCGCGAGCGCCAGCGCCAGGACCAGAACCTCACCGTGGGTTTCTCTGATCACGTCACGCGTTTGTTTGGCAGCGCTCAACCGTTGGTCGCGCTGGGCCGAAACATGGGCTTGCTGGGCCTGGATGTGTTGCCGCCGGCCAAACGCTGGTTTGCCCGTCAGGCCATGGGCCTGGGCACGCGCCCGGATGCGTAACTGGCTGATCAAGCGGTTCGGCAAGGCGCGGTTGTTGCGTTGGATCATGACCCTGTACCCGCCGTACTTGGGCGCCGGGGTCAGCGTGCAGCACATGAGCGCGGATTTTCGTCACGTCAAAGTGCGCATGGGCTTGGGCTGGTACAACCGCAATTACGTTGGCACACAGTTTGGCGGCAGCCTGTATTCAATGGTCGACCCGTTCTACATGCTGATGCTGATGGAGAACCTTGGCCGCGATTACATCGTGTGGGACAAGGCCGCGAGCATCGACTTTATCTCGCCGGGCAAAGGCCCGGTGTACGCCGAATTTTCAATCGACGAAGCCTTGCTGGATGAGGTTCGTCGACACACCGAAGGCGGCGATAAGTACTTGCCCCACCTTGAGGTGCAGATTCATGACGGCTCCGGCACCCTGGTGGCGCGGGTCGACAAAACCCTTTACGTGCGGCGCAAGCCGCCAGCGAGACAGGCTTAAAGCATGGACATGCGCGCAGATGTGCTGATTGTCGGGGCCGGAATGGTCGGAAGCGCCTTGGCGCTGGCGTTGCAGGGCAGTGGCTTGCAGGTGCTGCTGGTCGACGGCAGCCCATTGAGCGTCAAGCCGTTCGACGCTGAAGCGGCCTTCGAGCCCCGCGTCAGTGCCCTGTCTACCGCCAGCCAGCGCATTCTGGAGCGTCTTGGCGTGTGGGATGGCGTGGTGTCGCGCCGCGCCAGCCCCTACGGCGAGATGCAAGTGTGGGATGGCAGCGGCACCGGGCACATTCATTTTTCGGCGGCCAGCGTGCACGCTGAAGTGCTCGGGCATATCGTTGAAAACCGCGTGGTGCAGGATGCCTTGCTCGACCGCTTGCATGAGTGCGACCTGGGCTTGCTGGCCAATGCACGCCTGGAACAGATGCGCCGCTCCGGCGATGAGTGGCTGCTGACCCTCGCCGACGGCCGCAGATTGCGCGCGCCGCTGGTGGTTGCCGCCGACGGCGCCAACTCCGCCGTGCGCCGCCTGACTGGCACGGTGACGCGCGAATGGAATTACCTGCATAACGCCATTGTTACCAGCGTACGCAGCAGCCAACCACACCAGCGCACCGCCTGGCAGCGCTTTACCGACAACGGCCCGCTGGCGTTTTTGCCACTGGTGCGCGATGGGCAAGAAGATTGGTGTTCGATTGTCTGGTCGACCACGCCCGCCGAATCCGAACGCCTGATGGCGCTGGACGATGAACGCTTCTGCCATGAACTGGAGCGCGCCTTTGAAGGGCGACTCGGCACAGTTATCAGCGCCGACCCACGCCTTTGCGTGCCGTTGCGTCAACGTCACGCCAAGCGCTACGTGGCCGAAGGCCTGGCGTTGATTGGCGATGCGGCGCACGTGATCCATCCCTTGGCTGGGCAGGGCGTGAACCTTGGTTTTCTCGATGCGGCGACCCTGGCCGAAGTGCTGTTGGCGGCGAACGAACGCGGCGAGCGTTTGGCGGATGTAAAGGTGCTGAGCCGTTACGAGCGGCGGCGCATGCCGCATAACCTGGCGCTGATGGCGGCGATGGAAGGGTTTGAGCGGTTGTTCCAGGCTGATCAGTTGCCGTTGCGCTGGCTGCGCAATGCCGGGTTGAAGCTGGTCGACCAGATGCCCGAAGCCAAGGCCGTGTTCGTACGCCAAGCGCTGGGCTTGACGGGTGATCTACCGAAACTGGCCAAACCCTGAACCTGAAATACAAACCCCTGTGGGAGCGGGCGTGCTCGCGAAGAGGCCACTCGCTCCACTGCACATGCCGGCCATGCAACATCTGGTAACGCCTCCATCAAGCGTTACCAAATGTGAGTCCTTATCATTTGCCCTCTTTTTGCAAATGAGAGACCGCACCCATGTTGGCACCCAAGCGCCTCCTGACTGCCCTGGCACTCACCCTAATCGGCAGCACCACCGTGCAGGCAGCCGACGAAGTCGTGGTCTACTCCTCGCGCATCGACGAACTGATCAAGCCGGTATTTGACGCCTACACGAAAAAAACCGGCGTACAGGTGAAGTTCATCACCGACAAAGAGGCTCCGCTGATGCAGCGCATCAAGGCCGAAGGCGAAAACGCCACGGCCGACCTGCTGCTCACCGTCGACGCCGGCAACCTTTGGCAGGCCGAGCAAATGGGTATCCTGCAACCGTTTACCTCCGATGTGATCAACAAAAACATTCCGCTGCAATATCGCTCATCCAACCACGCCTGGACCGGCTTGAGCCTGCGTGCGCGGACCATCGCCTATTCCACCGACCGCGTTAAGCCGGCTGACCTGACCACGTACGAAGCCTTGGCCGACAAGCAGTGGGAAGGCCGCTTGTGCCTGCGCACTGCGAAGAAGGTCTACAACCAATCGCTGACCGCCACCCTGATCGAAACCCATGGCGCGGCCAAGACCGAAGAAATCGTCAAAGGCTGGGTCAACAACTTGTCCACCGACGTGTTCTCCGATGACATCGCAGTGCTTGAAGCGATTAACGCCGGGCAGTGCGACGTGGGCATCGTCAACACCTACTACTTTGGCCGCCTGCACAAAGAGAAGCCGGACCTGGCGGTGAAGCTGTTCTGGCCGAACCAGGGCGACCGTGGCGTACACGTGAACCTGTCGGGCATTGGCCTGACCCAGCATGCGCCGCACCCGGAAGCGGCCAAGGCGTTGGTGGAGTGGATGACCACGCCGGAAGCGCAGAAGATCTTTGCCGATGTGAACCAGGAGTTCCCGGCTAACCCGGCCGTACCGCCATCGGCGGAAGTGGCGACCTGGGGCAAATTCGTCGCCGATACCTTGCCGGTGGAAGTGGCGGGCAAGCGCCAGGCTGAAGCCATTCGTTTGATGGACCGCGCCGGCTGGAACTGAATGTGTAAAAGGTGCGAGGCTCCCCTACAGCCTTGATGCAGCGCCGTCGAAAGCGCTTTTTTGTGGGAGCGGGCTTGCTCGCGATTGCGGTGTGTCAGATCAGTATTTTTCAACTGGCGAACCGCAATCGCGAGCAAGCCCGCTCCCACATTTTATCGCGTTCGGCTTTTGAGCATGGCGGGGCTTGCCCGTCACTGTTTTGTGTCTGCCTTTAGATAACCCACTCACTGAGAATCCCTTTTGGCCCACCCCGCCCAACGTCGCTGGTACCTGCCGGTGTTCAGCGTCGCCGCCCTGGTGCTGCTGCCGCTGAGCGTGCTGTTGCTGTCCTGGCAAAGTATCGATCAACAGATCTGGGCGCACCTGTGGGAGACCCAGATGCCGCGCCTGCTGGGCAACACCTTGACGCTGGTGCTGGGTGTCGGTGTCGGCGTGACGCTGTTGGGCGTGAGCCTTGCGTGGTTGACCAGCCTTTGCGAATTCCCTGGGCGGCGCTGGCTCGATTGGGCGTTGATGCTGCCCTTCGCGATTCCGGCCTACGTGCTGGCCTTTGTGTTTGTCGGCCTGCTGGACTTCGCAGGCCCAGTGCAAACCCTGCTGCGTGAATGGTTCGGCACGGGCTTGCGCCTGCCGCGCGTTCGCTCTACCAGCGGCGTGATTATCGTGCTGGTGCTGGTGTTTTACCCGTATGTCTATCTGCTGGCGCGTAGCTCATTTTTAGCTCAGGGCAAAGGCCTGATGGAAGCGGCGCGGGTACTCGGGCAATCACCCTGGCAAGCGTTCTGGCGCGTGGCGCTGCCCCTGGCGCGACCGGCAATTGGCGCGGGTGTGGCGTTGGCCTTGATGGAAACCCTGGCGGATTTCGGCGCCGTTTCGGTCTTCAACTTCGATACCTTCACCACCGCCATCTACAAAACCTGGTACGGCTTTTTCAGCCTGTCCAGCGCGGCCCAACTGGCGAGCCTGCTGCTGTTGGTGGTGATGCTGGTGCTGTACGGCGAACGGCGTGCGCGGGGTGCGAGTCGACCGAGCAATGAGCGGCCACGCGCCAAGGCGTTGTATCACCTGCGTGGGTTCAAGGCGGCAGCGGCCAGCGCGTGGTGTGGGGTGGTGTTTGCCTGCGCCTTCGTCATCCCGATGCTGCAACTGATCGCCTGGTTCTGGCAGCGTGGCCGGTTTGACCTGGACGAGCGCTACACCGGCTTGATCATCCACACCCTGTATTTGGGTGGTATTGCCGCCCTGATCACTGTCAGCGTGGCGCTGGTACTGGCCTTTGCCAACCGGCTGGCGCCAACCCGGGCGATTCGCTCCGGCATCAGCCTGGCCAACGTCGGCTATGCCTTGCCGGGCTCGGTGCTGGCAGTGTCGATCATGCTGGCGTTCAGCTACCTGGACCGCGCGCTGGTGGTGCCGCTGTCGGGTTGGTTCGGCGGCGCGGGCAAACCCTTGTTGCTCGGCAGCCTCTTGGCGCTGGTGCTGGCGTATCTGGTGCGTTTTCTGGCGGTGGCCTACGGGCCATTGGAAAACAGCTTGGCGCGAATTCGTCCGTCGTTACCGGAAGCGGCCCGCAGCCTCGGGGTGAGCGGCCCGCGACTGTTTTACAAAGTGTATCTGCCGTTGTTACTGCCAGGCACATTGAGCGCGGCGCTGTTGGTATTCGTCGATGTACTGAAAGAGATGCCCGCGACCCTGCTAATGCGCCCGTTTGGCTGGGACACACTGGCGGTACGGATCTTTGAAATGACCAGTGAAGGCGAGTGGGCGCGGGCGTCGCTGCCGGCGTTGACCCTGGTATTGGTGGGCTTGTTGCCGGTGGTTGGCTTGATCCGGCGCTCAGCCCGTCAAATCGGCTAGGTGTCAGTCCTACGGCTTGCGGCTACAATGCGCGGCATTCGGTGCGCTTCGTCTTTCGGGGTGAGTCGCTGTATGCCGCTGCAGGCCTCGTAATTCGGGGCGTATAGCGCACATGGCAATTCTGCGCATCTTCGCCAAGCCCGGAAGGAGAAACCCATGGGACAGCGTACGCCTCTGTATGACCTGCATCTCGCCCTCGGCGCGAAAATGGTCGATTTTGGCGGTTGGGATATGCCTCTGCACTATGGTTCGCAAGTTGAAGAGCACCATCAGGTGCGACGCGACTGTGGGGTGTTTGATGTATCTCATATGACCGTGATTGATGTCACAGGCCTTCAGGCCAAGGAATGGCTCCAGCATTTGCTGGCCAATGATGTTGATCGTTTGCAGGGCTGCGGCCGTGCGCTTTACAGCGCCATGCTCAATCAGCAGGGTGGCGTGGTGGACGACATGATTGTCTACCGTACCGAAACGGGTTATCGGCTGGTGGTCAACGCCGCTACGCGCGACCAGGATATGGCCTGGATGCAGGCACAGTTGGGCAACTACTCGGTGCAATTGCATGAACGGTCCGAGTTGGCCATGCTGGCCATTCAAGGCCCGCATGCGCGGCAAAAAATCGCCGAGTTGGTTACCCAGTCGCGCGGCACGCTTATCCACGCGCTCAAGCCCTTTGAAGGCCAGGCGGATGGCGATTGGTTTATCGCCCGCACCGGTTACACCGGTGAAGACGGCCTCGAAATTGTGCTGCCAGCCGATCAGGCGCCGGGTTTTTTCAACGACCTGGTCGGTGCGGGTATTTCACCCATCGGCCTCGGCGCCCGCGATACCCTGCGCCTGGAAGCCGGCATGAACCTGTATGGCCAGGATATTCACCAAGGTGTTTCGCCGCTGGCGGCCAACATGGCCTGGAGCATTGCCTGGGAGCCTGCTGCGCGCCAATTCATCGGGCGCGCGCCCTGGAGGCGGAAAAAGCCGCCGGTGTGCAGTCCAAATTGGTCGGGCTAGTGCTGGAAGAGCGGGGTGTTTTGCGCGCTCACCAAGTGGTTCGTATCGCCAATGTTGGCGAAGGGGAGATCACCAGTGGTAGTTTCTCTCCTACGCTGAGCAAATCCATTGCCCTGGCGCGCGTGCCGACGGCCACGGCTGATCGGGCCGAAGTGGAAATCCGCGGCAAGTGGTACCCGGTTCGAGTGGTCAAACCGACCTTCGTGCGCCATGGCAAAACCTTGATCTAACTATTTCCGGCAGGCCAAAGGCCGCTGACATTTCTTCTTGAGGACACAGACTATGAGCAATATCCCTGCCGACCTGCGTTTTGCCGAAAGTCACGAATGGGCCCGTCTGGAAGCTGACGGCAGCGTGACCGTCGGTATCTCCGACCATGCTCAGGAAGCGTTGGGTGATGTGGTGTTTGTTGAGTTGGCTGAAGTTGGCGCCACCTTTGGTGCGACCGACCAGGCTGGCGTGGTTGAATCGGTGAAAGCCGCTTCGGATATTTACGCCCCGATTGCTGGCGAAGTGATCGCCGTCAACGAAGAGCTGAGTGCCAGCCCTGAGCTGCTGAACTCCGACCCGTACGGCGCCTGGATCTTCAAGCTCAAGCCAAGCAACCCGGCAGACCTTGAAAAACTGCTGGACGCTGCCGGCTACAAATCCGCCATCGGCGAATAAACGCACAACCCCTGTGGGAGCGGGCTTGCTCGCGAATGCGGTCTGTCAGTAACAGATGTACTGATGGATACAGCGCATTTGCAAGCAAGCCCGCTCTCACATTGTGCTGCGCCTGCCGTAAATGATCAGTTTGCTTTCAATACCGCTTTCACCGCCGCAACCGACCGCTCGACGTCCGCCTCTGTCATCGCTGTAAACATCGGCAACGACACGATCAAACGCCCAACACGCTCCGCTACCGGGAACATACCTTCCTTGAAACCCTGTGCCCGATAAAGGCTGAGCAGGTGGATCGGCGGGTAGTGATAGCCAATGCCCACGCCGTGAGCCTGCATCTGTTCCATGAACGTTGCGCGCGCAGGCAAGCCATCCTGACGCTCTGGCAGCACCAGTTGGAACAGGTGCCAGTTACTGTTTTCGAAATCCGCCGGCGGCAACTGCGCGCCGTATTGCGCTTCAAAATCACTGCCGAAGCACTTGAAGTAGTGGCGTGCCAGGTTCTGACGGTGCGCGGTGATCTTCTCGATGTGCGCAAACTGCCCCAGGCCGATGGCGGCGGCAATGTCGGTCATGTTGAATTTGCCGCCCAACACATCCACGTCCAAGCCATCGAAGCCGGTACGGGTCACACCTTGCAGGCGGTACTTTTCGGCCAGGCGCGCTTCTTCGGCGTTATTCAGCACCAGGCAGCCGCCCTCGGAGGACGTAATGTTCTTGTTCGCCTGGAAGCTGAACGATACGAAGTCACCGGTCGCGCCGATACGCTCACCGTCCCAGCTGGAGCCCAAGGCTTGGGCGGCGTCTTCGACGATACGCAGGTTGTACTTGTTGGCCAGTGCATACAGCATCGGCATGTCCAGCGGCAGCCCCGCCAGGTAAACCGGAATGATCGCCTTGGTGCGTGGTGTGATCGCGGCTTCCACCTGGGCCAGGTCGATATTGCGCGTGATCGGGTCGATGTCGGCAAACACCGGCGTGGCGCCGACTTCCAGAATCACGTTGGCCGTGGCGACCCAGGAAATCGGTGTGGTAATGACTTCATCCCCAGGGCCAATCCCGGCGATGCGCAAGGCAATCTCCATGGTGCACGTGCCGGAGTTGAATGTGCGTACCGGCCGGCCGCCAAAGTATTCCGACAGTTGCGCTTCGAATGCCTGCACTTTCGGTCCGCTGGTGATCCAGCCCGAGCGTAATACATCGCCGACCGCCGAGATGGTGGCTTCATCAATGGTAGGTTTGGAGAACGGCAGAAAGGGCTGTTGGCTCATAACGACGAAGGCATCCGTTTCAGATAGGCGATGAGTGGGGTACGTATCAGTACCCGCATGGTTACACGACTCGACTGAATATAGCCTGTCACCCGTGAATGAATCGTCATGCCGGGCACAAAAAAAAGCCGCTCCCAAAGAGCGGCATTTCTTATGCGGGGTGGTTACTCGGTCACAGCGTTTTTCGCCAGGATCGCGCTGGCCAGCTCCATGTCCGTTGCCTGCAGGGTAGGGTTATCGGCGCGGACTTTTTGCATGGCAGCTTCCAGATACGGGCCACGGATACCGCCGTTGCTGGCAACAAAGCTGCCCGCGTCGTCTCGGGCGGCTACCACTAGCTTGTGGTCCTTGAAGGTCAGGTATGTCGAGCCAGTAGTGGCGCCCGAGGAAATGACATTGCGCCAGAAGCTATCGGCCATGGCTGAACCGACAGGTAGGGAAAGCACAGCGAGGGTCGCGACAGCATATTTGAGACGCATGGTGGGTAACTCCGGTGGGTTATCTGTACGTTATGATTGTGTTTAGCCCAACTGAGTTCCCTCACGGGCTAAACCGTTTCGACCTTCAACATCGTCCCATCCTGCCCAATCACCCGTACTTGGGTGCCTACAGGGCTGTCTGGTCCGCAGGCGATCCATACACCATCGCCGACTTTTATCTTGCCTCGGCCATCGACAATCGCCTGATGCACCATAAACGTGCGCCCGATCAACTCGGAACCACGCATGTTCAGCCCCGGCTGGTCGCTGACCTTTGCGCTGCTGCGCTGGCGCTTCCACCAGTACACCGCCGTCAGAATCGACAGCACGGCGAATAGCAGCAGTTGCCATTCCAGGCCAAGCGGCGGCACCAGAAACTTGATCACGCCCACGGCGGCTGCGGCGATGCCCATCCACAACAGGTAACCACCGGTGCCAAATACTTCAAGAATCAACAGCACGGTGCCCAGTGCCAACCAATCCCAAAACGATAGATGCTGCAGGAAATCCCACATGGCGATTGCCTCAGCCTTTTTTGTTTTCGAAGGTTGCCTTGACGATTTCGCCGATACCACCGACGGCGCCAATCACCTGGCTGGCTTCCAGCGGCATCAGGATGACTTTGCTATTGTTGGCCGAGGCGAGTTTGCCCAGTGCATCAATGTATTTTTGCGCGACGAAGTAGTTGATGGCCTGCACGTTACCGGTGGCGATTGCTTCGGAGACCACCTGGGTCGCGCGGGCCTCTGCCTCTGCCTGACGTTCACGCGCTTCAGACTCGAGGAACGCGGCTTGGCGCCCACCTTCGGCTTCTAGAATTTGTGCCTGCTTCTTGCCCTCTGCCGTCAGGATCGCCGATGCGCGCAAGCCTTCGGCTTCCAGGATTTGCGCACGCTTGATGCGCTCGGCTTTCATCTGGCCAGACATTGCGGCCATCAGGTCGGCAGGCGGGCTGATGTCCTTGATCTCGATACGCGTGATCTTGATGCCCCACGTGCCGTGGCTTCGTCGACGGTACGCAACAGTTTTTCGTTGATGCCGTCGCGCTGGCTGAGCATTGCATCCAGCTCCATGGAGCCCAGCACCGTGCGGATATTGGTTTGCAGCAGGTTGCGAATGGCGTGCTCGAGGTTGTTCACCTCGTACGCAGCCTGTGCCGTATTGACCACCTGAAAGAAGCACACGGCATCGATTTGCACGGTAGCGTTGTCGGCGGTGATCACTTCCTGGGGCGGTATATCCAGCACGCTTTCCATCACGTTGATCTTGCGGCCGATACGGTCCATGACCGGGATGATGATGTTCAGGCCAGGCTTTAGGGTGTTGGTGTAGCGGCCGAAACGTTCGACCGTCCACTGGTAGCCCTGAGGCACCACTTTAAAACCCATGAACAGGATGGCAATCGCCAAACCCACGAAAAGAAGCAGTACGGTTCCAATCTGCATAACGATTCCTTATCTGGTTGTGTCAGTGAAACAACGTTGGGCCGATTGTAACGGTCTGCTCACCGATAAGGAGGGTTTCACGGCCTGACACTAAAAGCATTTGTATCTGAATCCCCAGGCGTGACCCGTAATGCCTCTGCCATCGTGGTCAGCCCGGCGTTGACTTTGCCGATGCCGGCCATGCGCAGGCTGCACATACCTTGCCCGAGCGCTGCACGACGTATTGCCTGCACATCGGCGCCGGGCGTGATCAGCGCTTTCAGCGTTTCGTCCATCGGCATGATTTCGTAAAGCCCGGCGCGGCCTCTGTAACCGCTGTCCCGACATTCCGCACAGCCTACGGCTTGGTAAACAGTACCGAGCGCATTCTCTGCGCGTTTGCAGTGCGGGCACAAAAGCCGCACCAAACGCTGTGCCATCACGCCGACCAACGTAGCCTTGATCAAATAATGAGCAATGCCAAGCTCTTGCAGACGACTGATGGCGCCGGGTGCATCGGTGGTGTGCAGGGTCGACAGCACCAGGTGCCCGGTCAGCGCGGCCTGGATCGCCATTTCTGCGGTTTCCTGGTCGCGGATCTCGCCAATCATGATGATGTCCGGGTCTTGGCGCAGCAGGGCGCGGATACCGCTGGCGAACGTCAGGTCAATGTTGTGCTGCACTTGCATCTGGTTGAAGGCCGGCTCAACCATTTCGATTGGGTCCTCCACCGTGCACAGGTTGACCTCCCGGGTCGCCAGTTGCTTGAGCGTGGTGTAGAGCGTGCTGGTTTTGCCCGAGCCGGTGGGGCCGGTGACCAGGATGATGCCATTCGCTTGGCGGGTCATGGCGTGCCAGCGCTGTTGGTCCTCGCGGGATAAACCCAACTGGTCAAAATCCTTGAGTAGCACCTGCGGGTCGAAAATCCGCATCACCAGCTTCTCGCCAAACGCCGTCGGCAAGGTTGAAAGGCGCAATTCGACTTCGGCGCCCGTCGGGCTCTTGGTTTTGACTCGCCCGTCCTGGGGTTTGCGTTTTTCCGCGACATTCATTCGGCCAAGGCTTTTCAGGCGGCTGACCACCGCCATGCTGACCTGAGGCGGAAACTGATACACGTCGTGCAGCAGGCCATCAATACGAAAGCGCACACGGCCTTGGTCGCGGCAAGGTTCGATATGAATGTCGCTGGCCCGTTGGCCAAAGGCGTACTGCAGCAGCCAGTCGACAATATTGACGATGTGCGCGTCGTTGGCGTCCGGCTCTTTATCGCTGGCACCGAGGTTGAGCAGTTCACTATTGCCCGGCGCCGCCACCTTTTGCTCTGCGCCGCTGACCGACTTGGCCAGCCGGTAAAATTCGCCGATGCAACGTTGAATGTCGTGAGGGTTGGCCACCACCCGTTTGATCGAGCGTTTGAGCACATGTGCCAGCCCTGCTTCCCAGCCGGTGATGTAGGGCTGGGCGCTGGCGACGGTAACGGTCTGCGCGTCCACGGCCACCGCTAGAATAGCGTGGCGTTGGGCGAAGGCGTGGGACATCAGTGGCACCACCGTCGCCACATCGATTTTCAGCGGGTCGATACGCAGATAAGGCTGCCCGACATGCAGGGCCAGCCAGTGGGTCAACGTTTCCAGGCAAGGCCCTTCAGCCGCGATGCATTCCAACGCATGTTGGGTAGGCGTAACGCTCGACAACCGTTGCGCCCTGTCCGCTGTTATCAACCCCTGCTCGACTAACGCAGGCAGCAGCGCTTTTAGGTCCAATCGACGATCTTGCAAGGCAGCGGACATTAAGGTGTTCCTGATCGGCATTGGGCTTAATCGCAGGCTAGTCAGCCTTTGGCGTTCCACCTCCCGCCGTGTGTTGCAGGTCTTTACTGCGCGACGGTCAGCACTGCCTCAGGCCGCGCAGAGTCAGCCGACCACACGTCCAGCGAACACACGCTGATCAGGTTTCGAATCTTTTCAGCGATGACTTGAGCGCGGTGCCAGCTCAAACCGTCCATCACGATAGTGATGTTCAGGCGATCTTCTTGCCGGTGCACATTTACCTGTTGCGGCGTTAAAAACTGCAGCGCGAAATAGTTGAGCACCCGGCACAGCACGTCCGGTTCTGCTTCGGCAACAATCCGGTAATGCGCCTGGCAATGGGGGCTGTTGACGGCCCACGCATCGACGCGGGTAACGGGGTGAGTGGTTTCGACGACGTGCATGCGCGTTCTCCGGTTTCATTGGAGAAATTTTTACATCCGACGTTGGGTATTTCTTATCTAAGATGGGCTTTAATGACGATTAATCGAATCAATCAATTCAAGATCAGCGCTATATAAGGTTTTTTTATGCACAGTGAGTTGGACGTCTATGACCGCCGTATTCTGGCCCTGTTGCAAGAGGACGCCTCGCTCTCCAGCGCGCAGATCGCCGAGCAGGTGGGCTTGTCGCAGTCGCCATGCTGGCGACGCATTCAGCGGCTCAAGGAAGAGGGTGTAATTCGCGGCCAAGTCACTCTGCTGGACCGAAAAAAGATCGGTCTCAACACGCAGATTTTTGCCGAGATAAAACTCAGCGCCCACGGCCGATCCAATTTCACCGAGTTCACCGAAGCGATTCGCGGGTTTCCAGAAGTGTTGGAGTGTTATGTGCTGATGGGGTCGGTGGATTTTCTGCTGCGCATCGTCACCTCCGACATTGAGGCGTACGAGCGGTTCTTCTTCGAGAAACTGTCGAGGGTGCCGGGGATTCAGGAGGTTAACTCGATTGTGGCCTTGTCCGAGATCAAGTCCACCACCAGCCTGCCGGTTTTGCGCTGACAAAGAGGGCCTCATCGGGAGCGCCCCTCCACAGGGGGGCGGGGCTTGCTCCCGAGGGCGGTATTACAGACGCAGCAAGGTTTTCCAGGCGCGGTTCTGATACACCGCAATCGCCTGATGCATGCGCGCATCCAGTGACTCATCGGTGATCGGCTGGTTGGCCAGTTGCACCAGCTTGTTCAGCTCGCCGTACAAACGGTCCAGCTCTGCAACGTCGAGCACTTGGCGCGCGTGATGCAGCCAGGCCTGGATGCGCTCGATGCGCGGCAGTTGCTCGGCCAAATCTTCGGGTTGCTGCTGGTAGCGCGGCAGTTGCAAGGCCACGGCGTCGTCGGCCAACAGGCGCGGCAGCCAGTTGGCGATTTGCGCAGCGCCCTGGCGGTTGCCACGCACGGTGCGGTCGGCGGTCCAGGTGCGAGCCAGCAACCAACGGGAGGTGTTCAGCGAGAACAAACCCCAGCGCACGTCGTCCAGTTCTTCAGCAAACTGTTCCGGTGCGGCTTTGCGGATGTCTTCGTCGTCTTCACCGGCTTGCACCAGCGGGCGCCAGTCTTCCAGCAACGCGTCCAATGCACTGCGCAGCTCGCTGGTGGCCTGGCGCGGTGCGGCTTGGCCGAGGCTGCCGATCAGGGCACGCAGTTCGCCGAGGTTGTCGACCCAGTCTTGCAACAAGCGCCAGTGGCCATTAAAACGGTATTGCTCAGCCAGGCGCTGGCTGCTGCCGAGCAAGTGCCACATGATCGCGGCGAAGGCATCGTCCAGCGGCATTTCGGCGTGAATTTCAGGGGCTGGCAGGCTCAGCGAGTAGCTGCTCGCGTCGTACAGGCGGTAGCCGCGCTCGGCCTTGCTGATGTCGCAGGGCATCAGCGCCAGGGTGGCGGCCAGTTCAGCGGCCAGCTCCAACAGGGCGGCGGGTTCGCCTTCGCGCAGTTCCAGTTCCAGCTCGCAGATTTCTTCTTTCTGCTTGCCAACCACAACCTGGCCCAGGTCCAGGGCGGCCTCGATCACCACCTTGGCCTTGCCACGGCCCCAAGCGATTTCGGCGCGCTCACGCACAAAGTCGGTGGTGAAGATCGGCTTGAGGGTCTTTTTGTCCAACTCGGCCAATTGCTCGGGCCAGCACTCGCCGTCGAGTTTCTTCACGTCGAGCTTGGCTTTGGGCAGGTCCCAGTTGTACTCGTTGCGTTCCGACAAGCCGGCAACGCTTTGGCCACGGGTTTTGAGGGTCTGGATGATGTCGTCACCGTCCTTGCGCAAGCGCAGGGCAACCTTGGCCTGGGCCAGGTCGCGCTCGGGGGTGTCGAAGTACTGGTTCATCAACTCACGGCGTTCCCAGCCACTTTTGTTGCGTTTTTTCAGTAACGGGTGCTCACGCAGCGCGGCGAGTGTTTCGCGGCTGACGCGGAGCTTGATTTCGGTTTCTTTCTGCATGGCCGGAAAATCCAGGATCGGGAGCGCAGCCGGGAAAAAGAGTGGCTGCCAAGGTCGTGCAGTGTACAGGACTGAGCCTTGCAACGTGCCGCAACGGTTTATTGTGTTGTGCAGATGCCTCTATAGTGGGGCTCATCCGGGAAGTTGGGAGACCGCGCATGCCGTTACCGTCCATGAAAGAGCAGTTCGCCGCATTGATTGCCGCGCCTTCGGTGAGTTGTACCCAAGCGTCTCTCGACCAGACCAACCGCCCGGTGATTGATTTGCTTGCCAACTGGCTGGGCGACTTGGGTTTCGCCATCGACATTCAACACGTCAGCCCCGGCAAGTTCAATTTGCTGGCCAGCTTCGGCAGTGGCCCCGGCGGCCTGGTGCTGGCTGGGCACAGCGACACCGTTCCCTACGACGCCGCGCTGTGGAAGACCGACCCGCTCAAGCTGACGGAGGTTGACGGGCGTTGGGTAGGGCTGGGCAGTTGCGACATGAAGGGCTTTTTCGCCCTGGCGATTGAAGCCGTGTTGCCGCTGCTGGATCAGCCGTTCAAGCAACCCTTGCTGATTCTCGCCACCTGCGATGAAGAAAGCTCGATGTCCGGCGCCCGCGCGCTGGCCGAAGCAGGCCGCCCACTCGGCCGTGCAGCGGTGATCGGCGAGCCGACGGGGCTCAAGCCGATCCGCCTGCACAAAGGTGTGATGATGGAACGCATCGACATTCTCGGGCGCAGTGGCCATTCGTCGGACCCAAGCCTGGGGCACAGCGCCCTCGAAGCCATGCACGATGCCATCGGCGAACTGCGTGGCCTGCGTTTGGCCTGGCAGCGCGAGTACCGCAACGCGCAATTCAGTGTGCCGCAACCGACCATGAACTTTGGCTGCATCCACGGCGGCGACAACCCCAACCGCATCTGCGGCCAGTGTTCGCTGGAGTTCGACTTGCGGCCCTTGCCGGGCATGGACCCGCAGGTGCTGCGCGCCGCGATTCGGCAAAAGCTTGAACCCTTGGCCGAGCGCCATCAGGTAAAAATCGATTACGCACCGTTGTTTCCCGAAGTGCCGCCGTTCGAGCAGGCCGAAGACGCCGAGTTGGTGCGGGTGGCGGAACGATTGACCGGCCATCGTGCCGAAGCAGTAGCGTTCGGCACCGAAGCGCCTTATCTTCAGCGCCTTGGCTGTGAAACCCTGGTACTTGGCCCCGGCGATATTGCCTGCGCTCACCAGCCGGGCGAGTACCTTGAAATGTCACGCTTGACGCCTACAGTGCGTTTATTGCGCGAACTGATCGAGCATTACTGCCTCAAGCCTGCATAAATTAACCTTTGCCCATTCGTACATAAGGAGAGCGAGCGTGTCGCCAAGCCTGTTCCGACGATAACCATCAGCCCGCTGTGCGTTTTCACGATTCTTCCTTTTTTGGCTGCTCTTTATTACAGGCCCAGGTTTTATGCCCGACTACGTCAATTGGCTTCGTCATGCTTCGCCTTACATCAATGCTCACCGCGACTGCACCTTTGTGGTCATGCTGCCCGGCGATGGGGTTGACCACCCGAACTTCGGCAATATCGTTCACGACCTGGTGCTGCTGCACAGCCTGGGCGTTCGGCTGGTGCTGGTCCACGGTTCGCGCCCGCAAATCGAAACACGCCTGGAAGCACGCGGCCTCACCCCGGTTTACCACGAAGGTTTGCGCATCACCGATGCCGCCACGCTGGAATGTGTGATCGACGCGGTTGGCCATTTGCGCATCGCTATCGAAGCACGCCTGTCGATGGACATGGCCTCATCGCCCATGCAGGGTTCGCGCTTGCGCGTGACCAGCGGCAACCTGGTGACTGCGCGGCCAATCGGTGTGCTTGAAGGCGTGGATTACCACCACACCGGCGAAGTGCGCCGGGTCGACCGCAAGGGCATCAACCGCTTGCTCGACGAGCGCTCCATTGTGCTGTTGTCGCCGCTGGGTTATTCGCCCACCGGGGAAATCTTCAACCTGGCCTGCGAAGACGTCGCGACCCGCGCCGCCATCGACCTTGGCGCCGACAAGCTGCTGCTGTTCGGCGCCGATCTCGGCCTGATCGATGAACATGGTCGCCTGGTACGTGAACTGCGCCCGCAGCAAGTGCCGGCGCACCTGCAACGCCTTGGCAATAACTATCAAGCCGAACTGCTCGACGCGGCCGCCCAAGCGTGCCGTGGCGGAGTAGGGCGCAGCCATATCGTCAGCTATGCCGAAGACGGCGCATTGCTCACTGAGCTGTTCACCCGCGACGGCGGCGGTACGCTGGTGGCCCAGGAGCAATTTGAGCTGGTGCGCGAAGCCGCCATTGAAGACGTCGGCGGTTTGCTCGACCTGATCAGCCCGCTGGAAGAGCAGGGCATTCTGGTACGGCGCTCGCGTGAAGTGCTGGAGCGTGAGATCGAGCAGTTCAGCGTGGTCGAGCGCGAGGGCATGATCATCGCCTGTGCGGCGCTGTATCAGATCGCCGATTCGGATGCCGGTGAACTGGCGTGCCTGGCGGTCAACCCGGAGTACCGCCACGGCGCTCGCGGGGATGTGTTGCTGGAACGCATAGAGACCCGCGCTCGCTCGCAGGGTTTGAAAACCTTGTTTGTGCTCACCACGCGCACCGCGCACTGGTTCCGTGAACGCGGGTTTGAGCCGAGCAGTGTTGATCGCCTGCCTTCTGCGCGGGCGTCGCTGTACAACTATCAGCGTAACTCGAAGATTTTCGAGAAAGCGCTGTAAGCCTGGTGGTGCTTACGTCGCCAGTGCAAATGTGAGAGGGGGCTTGCTCCCGATGGCTTTGAGTCAGTCAGGTAACTGTCGACTGACACTGCGCCATCGGGAGCAAGCCCTCTTTCACATCCCATCACAAGCAGGGCTTCAGAAGCGTCGATCCGCGCCGATAGCGTCAATGCAGGCGCAGCTCGTGACACTAAAAGAAATTATTAGTGACACAAAAACTGTAACAAATTGACGTGAGTATGTGCATTTCGCCATCATGGCGTCGCTTTTTTGATCGAGAGTGACGTATGCGGCGTTACGTCTACACCAATCGATCTAAAAAAAAGCGAGTAAATACCCTTGGGGAATTAGCTTATAGCGACGGATGGTCTACGCTGACCGGCTTGTCTGCGTTAAGCGCTTATTCCAGAAGCGTATGAAAAAGAATGAAACAATTCTTTTTGGGTGTATGAAAAACTCATTACCCTGCAGGACCAAATTAACTGCAGTTAGACCAAGGTAGTAGACACACAAAGTTACGATTGACTTGTGGGTCACTCTCTGGCGCTAATCGCGCATCTGTGGATCGAGGGCGTTAGACCCAAGACCGAAGACATACAAAAATTAGAAATGAGAGGAGCGGTACATGAAGAAGTCTACCTTAGCGTTGGCTGTGGCTTTGGGCACAATCGCCCAGCAAGCAGGCGCCGCTGGTTTCATCGATGACAGTAAAGTAACGCTGGGTCTGCGTAACTTCTACATCAACACCGACAACCGCGATGGCCACCCATCCGCGACGTCCAACACCCGCAACAAGAATGCTGAATGGGGCCAGGGTTTCGACCTGCGCTTCATCTCCGGCTTCACCCAAGGGACTGTTGGCTTCGGTCTTGATGCTATCGGCCTGTACGGCGTGCGCCTGGACTCCAGCCGTGCCGAACATGGCAACTACACGGGCACCGCTTCGGGCGGCACCGTGTTCCCAAGCGATGGCAACACCGCCGTCAACGATTTCGCCAGCCTGGGTGTGACCGGTAAGGTCAAGATCTCCCAGACCGTAGCGAAAATCGGCACTCTGCAGCCAAACAACCCGGTCATCAAGACCAACGACGGTCGTTTGCTGCCACAAACCTTCCAGGGCGGCGAGATCTCTTCGAACGAGATCAAAGACCTGACCCTGACCGCTGGTCAGATCGAGCACGCCAAGGGCCGTAACTCCAGCAACAACGAAGGTTTGTCGCTGGCTGGCGCCAACGGTAGCTCGAACTACAACGCGGGCAACTTCGTTAACAAGTTCTACTACGCCGGTGCTGATTACAAAATCACCAAAGACCTGACCGCTTCGTACTACTTCGGCGAGCTGAAGGACTTTTACGCGCAGAACTTCCTGGGCCTGGTACACAACTGGTCCATCGGTCCTGGCGTACTGAAAAGTGACCTGCGTTACTACCGCAGCCGTGACAACGGTGCCAACGGTGACGAAGCTGGCTACTACACCTCGGGTTACTACTCGGACAAGCCGACCAACGCTACCAAGGTTAAAGGTAAGGTCGACAACGACCTGTACAGCTACCTGGCGTTGTACTCGATTGCCGGTCACACTTTTGGCGGCGGCTACCAGTACACCAAGGGCGACAGCGACTTCCCTTGGCTGAACCAAGGTGATGGCTCGTCGAACAGCACCACGACCGACATGCAGATCCAGAAGTTTGCCCGGGCTGGCGAACGTACCTGGCAAGCTCGCTACGCTTATGACTTCGCCAAGATTGGCGTGCCTGGCCTGACGGCCGGTATGGTCTACCTCAAAGGCAGCAACATCGAAACTGTTGTCGGCGAGAAAACCGAGTGGGAACGCGACCTGACCCTGGCTTACGTTGTTCCAGAAGGTCCGCTGAAGAACCTCGGCGTAGCCTGGAAAAACGCTATGTGGCGCACCGACTTGGTGAACACCCGTTCCCAAGACGAAAACCGCGTAATCGTTAGCTACAGCTACGCGTTCAAGTAAGACTGTAAAACCTTGCCCGGCGCAATGCCGGGCAAGGTGTCTTGCTTTCAAGTCGGGCTCAACCCCCGCAAGCCCTTCCTGAATTCCTCTTTGCAGCGTCTCAAGGCCTTCTCGAACCTTGGAATGGATGTTGATCCCAGCCTTTTCTCGCGTCCAGTGAACAGA
Source organism: Pseudomonas kitaguniensis (assembly GCF_009296165.1). GTDB lineage: Bacteria > Pseudomonadota > Gammaproteobacteria > Pseudomonadales > Pseudomonadaceae > Aquipseudomonas > Aquipseudomonas kitaguniensis. Next base: position 61,892 of record NZ_VUAZ01000134.1, read on the forward strand.
TTTTTAATATTCCTTTATCGTCTGGATAAATCGATATTTATTCTTTTTAAATAATCCTCAACCCATGCACAGTGGGCTCCATAAGCACTCATCAGGAGCCACACCATGAGCCTAAGACTGGGCGACATCGCCCCCGACTTCGAACAGGATTCCAGCGCCGGCAAGATTCGTTTCCACCAATGGTTGGGCGACAGCTGGGGCGTGCTGTTCTCTCACCCGGCCGACTTCACCCCGGTGTGCACCACCGAGCTTGGCTTTACCGCCAAGCTCAAAGACGAGTTCGCCACACGCGGCGTCAAAGCCATCGCCCTGTCGGTGGACCCGGTGGACTCGCACCACAAGTGGATCGAAGACATCAACGAAACCCAGAACACGGTGGTCAACTTCCCGATCCTGGCGGATGCCGATCGCAAAGTCTCGGACCTCTATGACCTGATCCACCCGAACGCGAGTGACACCCTCACCGTGCGCTCACTGTTCGTGATCGATCCGAACAAAAAGATTCGCCTGACCATTACCTACCCGGCCAGCACCGGCCGTAATTTCCACGAAATTCTGCGGGTGATCGACTCGCTGCAACTGACCGACAACTACAAAGTCGCCACACCCGCCAACTGGCAGGACGGTGACGAAGTGGTCATCGTGCCGTCGCTCAAGGACGAGCAAGAAATTCAGAAACGCTTTCCTAGAGGCTATCGCGCTGTGAAGCCATATTTGCGGCTCACCCCGCAGCCTAATCGCTGAGGCTGACACCGCCATCGGGGGAAGCCCCTCCCACAGTTGACCGCGTTCCCATGTGGGAGGGGGCTTG
>NZ_VUAZ01000135.1 GCF_009296165.1 Pseudomonas kitaguniensis
GCGACCTTAAGGTCGCCTTCGTGCTTTCTGTATAGAAGAAATTGTCGGCTTAAGCTTTCGCCGCAACGACCATTTTTTTCGCGTGGGCCAAGGACTCCTTGGTCAGGTCGATACCCCCCAGCATCCGCGCCACTTCTTCAACGCGCTCCGACTTGTTCAGCTTGGCCACGGCGGTGTGTGTGGCATCGCTGCCGCGCACCTTGTGAACGAACAGATGTTGATGCCCTTGGGCCGCCACCTGCGGCAAGTGGGTGACGGTAAGCACTTGCCCGCGATCACCCAGCCGACGCAACAACTGCCCGACGATCTCTGCGGTTGGCCCGCCGATACCCACGTCCACCTCATCGAATACCAGTGTCGGTACACGAGACGTCTGCGCGGTAATCACCTGAATGGCCAGGCTGATCCGTGACAGCTCGCCACCCGACGCTACTTTCGCCAGCGCTTTGAGCGGCTGGCCAGGGTTGGCGCTGACCAGCAGTTCCACCTGTTCCAGGCCATGGGGTTGCAGCTCATTGCTGGTGTTGGCGTGCAGCTCGATAGTGAAGCGCCCGCCGGGCATGCCCAAGCGCTGAATTTCCAGCTCCACAGCGCCGGCGAGGCAGGTGGCCGCTTTCTGGCGCAGTTCGCTCAGTTCGCGGGCTTTTTCTTGGTAGTGCCGGGCAAAAGAGGCGAGTTCGTCGGCCAGCCGCTCGATGGATTCATCGTTGGCATTAAGGGTTTCGATTTCATCCAGCAATTTTTGCTGCATCGTCGCCACTTCGGTGGGTTGGATGCGATGTTTGCGCGCCAGCGTGTAAATCGTGTCCAGGCGTTCTTCTATTTCCTGCAGGCGGGCCGGGTCGGCATCGAAGTGGTCGAGGAAGCGATTCAGCTCGCCCACGGCTTCTTCAACCTGGATCTGCGCGCTGGTCAGCAGCGTCGTAGCTTCGCTCAGCGAACCAGAAGAATTGTTCACGCTGGACAGGCGATGCAGGCTGGCCGTCAGCGCGTTAAGCACGTTGCCCGAATCGCTCTCGCTGCATTGCTCTACCACTTGGCGGCAAATGCCCAGCAGGGTCTCGGCGTTGGTGAGGTTCTTGTGTTCCTGCTCCAACTGTTCCAGCTCGGTTTCACCAAGGCCGAGGCTTTCCAGCTCTTCAAGTTGATAGCTGAGCAATTGATGGCGAGCGCGCTGCTCGTCACCGGAGTTCGAGAGCCGCTCCAGCTCTTGCCGGGTCTGGCGCCAGCGCTGGGCAGCCAGTTGCACCTGGCGGGCCAGATCGGTGGCGCCGGCATATTCATCGAGCAGGCGGCGATGTGTGTCGGTTTTCAGCAGGGACTGATGCTCATGCTGGCTGTGGATGTCGATCAGCAGTTCGCCCAGCGCTTTCAAGTCGCCAAGCGGGCAGGGTGTGCCGTTGATATAGCCGCGTGAACGCCCTTCCGCTGTGATGACTCGGCGCAGGATGCACGGGCCTTCATTATTAAGGTCGCGCTCGGCCAGCCAGGCTTCGGCCTCGGGAATGTCCGCCAGGTCAAAGGTGGCGAGGATATCGGCCTTGTCCGCACCGGGGCGCACCACGCCGCTGTCGGCGCGATCGCCGAGGGTCAGGCCCAGAGCGTCGAGCATGATCGACTTGCCGGCGCCGGTTTCGCCTGTGATTACGCTCATCCCGCGATCCAGTTCGAGATCCAGATGTTCAACGATGGCGTAGTTGTGTACAGACAGGTGCACGAGCATGGCGGCCGCTCCCAGGTGTTAGGTCTGGTTATTTATACAGTGTTTTGTTCCGGGCTGACAATCCTGGCGCTTAGCTCGATTTGCTTGAACGAGCGGGTTTGTTAGCGCAATAAAGAATGACCGGGCAGGAATTGACCCAAGACGGCAGAAAGACTTTTGGTAACGCCTGCGCCCTTGAACCTGGAAATTGTGGCCCCATATACCGGAACAGAAGCGCGAGTTGAGTTCGCGCATGATTTGAAAGGAGAGATCTATGGCTGACGAACAGACGCAGGATACGCAAACTCCGGACGCCAATTCGGCTGTCGGCGATGAGCTGGCGACCCGTGTGCAAGTGCTCGAAGAGCAATTGGCCGCTGCGCAGGATCAATCTTTGCGTGTTGCCGCCGATCTGCAGAACGTCCGTCGCCGTGCCGAGCAGGACGTCGAGAAAGCGCACAAATTCGCGCTGGAAAAATTCGCCTCCGACCTGCTGCCGATCATTGACAGCCTGGAACGTGGCCTTGAGTTGTCCAACGCGGATGACGAAAACATCCGCCCAATGCGTGAAGGGATCGAGCTGACCCTGAAAATGTTCCAGGACACCCTGAAGCGTTATCAGTTGGAAGCGATTGATCCGCAAGGCGGCGAACCGTTCAACGCTGAGCATCACCAGGCAATGGCGATGCAAGAAAGCCACGACCTGGAGCCCAACAGTGTTTTGAAGGTGTTCCAGAAGGGTTATCAGCTCAACGGTCGCTTGCTGCGCCCGGCAATGGTGGTAGTGAGCAAGGCTCCTGCACCTGTTGCACCTTCTATTGATGAGCAGGCTTGAAATCAGTCGTAACGGCCCCATCTATAAGTCAAGCGTTTAAGTGCTACCGCAGTTAGCCACCACTGCTGCGGCAACCAAATTCAAGTTTCGGGAGAGTAAAAACATGGGCAAAATTATCGGTATCGACCTGGGGACAACCAACTCCTGCGTCTCCGTTATGGAAAATGGCAAATCGAAAGTTATCGAGAACGCCGAAGGTGCACGCACCACCCCGTCCATCGTGGCTTACGCCAACGACGGCGAAATTCTGGTTGGCCAGTCGGCCAAGCGTCAGGCTGTGACCAACCCAAATAACACCCTTTATGCGGTGAAGCGTCTGATCGGTCGCAAGTTCGACGAAGAAGTCGTGCAAAAAGACATCAAGATGGTCCCTTACAAAATCTCCAAGGCTGACAACGGTGACGCCTGGGTTGAAGTAAACGGCCAGAAAATGTCGCCGCCGCAAATCTCGGCTGAAATCTTGAAAAAGATGAAGAAGACCGCCGAAGACTACCTCGGTGAAGCAGTGACTGAAGCGGTGATTACCGTTCCTGCCTACTTCAACGACAGCCAGCGCCAGGCGACCAAAGACGCCGGCCGCATTGCTGGCCTGGACGTAAAACGTATCATCAAGAACCTACCGCAGCTGCACTGGCTTACGGCATGGACAAGGCCAAGGGCGACCACACTGTGATCGTTTATGACCTGGGTGGCGGTACGTTCGACGTTTCGGTCATCGAGATCGCTGAAGTGGATGGCGAGCACCAGTTTGAAGTGTTGGCCACCAACGGTGACACCTTCCTGGGTGGCGAAGACTTCGACATTCGTCTGATCGACTACCTCGTTGACGAATTCAAGAAAGAAAGCGGCATGAACCTTAAGGGTGACCCGCTGGCCATGCAGCGCCTGAAAGAAGCCGCTGAAAAAGCCAAGATCGAGCTGTCGTCTGCTCAGTCGACCGACGTGAACCTGCCGTACATCACTGCAGACGCTACCGGTCCAAAGCACTTGAACGTGAAAATCTCGCGCGCCAAGCTGGAAGCGCTGGTTGAAGACCTGGTTCAACGCACCATCGAACCTTGCCGCATCGCGTTGAAAGACTCCGGTATCGACGTTGGCGCGATCAACGACGTGATCCTGGTCGGCGGTCAGACCCGTATGCCACTGGTTCAGAAGTTGGTAACCGAGTTCTTCGGTAAAGAAGCGCGTAAAGATGTGAACCCGGACGAAGCGGTTGCCATGGGTGCTGCTATCCAGGGCGCTGTACTGGCCGGCGACGTTAAAGACGTGCTGCTGCTGGACGTCAGCCCGCTGACCCTGGGTATCGAAACCATGGGTGGCGTGATGACTGCGCTGATCGAGAAAAACACCACGATTCCTACCAAGAAATCTCAGGTGTTCTCGACGGCTGACGACAACCAAGGCGCTGTGACTATTCACGTGCTGCAAGGTGAGCGTAAGCAAGCAGGCCAGAACAAGTCCTTGGGCAAGTTCGACCTGGCTGAGATTCCACCAGCACCTCGTGGCGTGCCACAAATTGAAGTGACCTTCGACATCGACGCCAACGGCATTCTGCACGTAGGCGCCAAAGACAAGGCCACCGGCAAAACTCAGTCGATCGTGATCAAGGCCAACTCCGGCCTGTCCGAGGAAGAAATTCAGCAGATGATTCGTGATGCTGAAGCCAACTCCGAAGAAGACCGCAAGTTCGAAGAGCTGGCCGCTGCCCGTAACCAGGGTGACGCACTGGTGCACTCGACGCGCAAAATGATCGCTGATGCTGGCGACAAAGTGAGCGCTGAAGAGAAGGTTGCCATTGAGGCCGCTGTGGTCGCCCTGGAAGCCGCTGTTAAAGGCGACGATAAGGCTGCCATCGAAGCCAAGGTTGAGGAGCTGTCGAAAGTCTCCGCACCGGTCGCTCAAAAAATGTACGCCGAGCAAGGCCAGCCGGCAGACGGTGCTGCGCAACACGCAGAGCCTGAAGCCAAGCACGACGACGTTGTGGATGCCGAGTTCGAAGAAGTCAAAGACCAGAAGTAAGTTGGTCGCCCGGTTGACCGCTATCAAGCGGTGACTGGTAGGATGTCGCCGCGCGGGAGCTTGCTCCCGCGTTGGCGTGTCTGGGGTATGCGAATTTTTACAACATGCGACAGCGTTCGGATGTTGGCGGTGTGATCGGGAATGCTCCTGCTTCCCTGGCGACAGTCACCGCGTTTTTGGCCGGGTTGCTGGCTGAAAACAGTAATGACCAGGATCGTTGAATTGACGTGAGTTGGGTCCGGGCCTGTATTGGGGCTCAGCGAGTTTGGCCAGGCTCAGGAGGGCCTGGCTGAACGTCCTTAAGAGTGCAAAGACTTATGGCAAAGCGTGACTATTACGAAGTATTGGGTGTGGAGCGCGGTTCCAGCGAGGCGGACCTGAAAAAGGCCTACCGCCGTCTGGCGATGAAGCATCACCCGGACCGTAATCCGGATAGCAAAGAATCCGAAGATCTGTTCAAAGAGGCCAACGAGGCCTACGAATGCCTGAGTGATCCAAACAAGCGCGCGGCCTACGATCAGTATGGCCATGCTGGCGTTGACCCAAGCATGGGCGGCGGCGGTGCCGGTTTTGGCGGTCAGAACTTCTCCGATATTTTCGGTGATGTATTCAGCGACTTCTTCGGCGGTGGCCGGGGTGGTCAGCGTGGCGGTGCCCAGCGTGGCAGCGATTTGCGCTACACGCTGGAACTGAACCTGGAGGAGGCCGTACGCGGCACCACCGTCAACATTCGTGTGCCGACGCTGGTCAATTGCAAGCCGTGCGATGGTTCGGGTGCTAAAAAAGGTTCTGCGCCGATTACCTGCCCGACGTGCGGCGGTATCGGTCAGGTGCGTATGCAGCAGGGTTTTTTCTCCGTGCAGCAGACGTGCCCGCGTTGCCATGGCCAAGGCAAGATCATTTCCGATCCGTGCGACTCGTGCCACGGCGAAGGCCGTGTCGAAGAGTACAAAACGCTGTCGGTGAAAGTGCCGGCGGGTGTTGACACCGGTGATCGCATTCGCCTGTCGGGTGAAGGTGAGGCGGGCGTTCAGGGTGGGCCTACCGGCGACCTGTACGTGGTGATCAATGTGCGTGAGCACTCGATCTTCCAGCGTGATGGCAAGCACCTGTTCTGCGAAGTGCCGATCAGCTTTGTCGACGCAGCTTTGGGTGGTGAGTTGGATATTCCGACCCTTGATGGCCGGGTAAAACTCAAGATTCCCGAAGGTACGCAAACCGGCAAGCAGTTCCGCATCCGTGGCAAAGGCGTTGCGCCGGTGCGGGGTGGCGGTGCGGGCGACTTGATGTGCCGTGTGGCGGTCGAAACACCGGTCAATCTGGGCCGTCGTCAGCGCGAACTGCTTGAAGAGTTCCGCAGCTCACTGGAAGGCGATGACTCCCATTCGCCGAAAACCACCGGCTTTTTCGACGGTGTGAAGCGCTTCTTTGGCGACCTGTAAGGACGTGAATATGCGACGTATAGCCGTAATGGGCGCTGCCGGGCGCATGGGCAAGGCGTTGGTCGAGGCGGTGCAGCAGCGCTCACCTGCCTCGGGGCTGACGGCGGCGATCGTCCGGCCAGGCAGCACGTTGATCGGTGCAGACGCCGGTGAGCTGGCCTCGCTGGGGCGCATCGGCGTTTCATTGTCGAGCAGCCTGGCGCAGGTGGCTGACGAATTTGATGTGCTGATCGATTTTACGCTGCCGGACGTGATGCTGAAAAACCTGGCGTTCTGCCGCAAGGCGGGCAAGGCTATGGTGATCGGCACCACGGGCTTGAATGCCGAGCAGAAACAGTTGCTGGTTGAGGCGGGCAAGGATATTCCGGTGGTGTTCGCGGCCAACTTCAGTGTCGGCGTGAACCTGTCCCTCAAGCTGCTGGATCTGGCGGCGCGGGTGTTGGGTGATGAGGCTGACATCGAAATCATCGAGACGCATCATCGGCACAAGATCGATGCGCCGTCGGGCACCGCGCTGCGCATGGGTGAGGCGATTGCCGATGCGTTAGGGCGTGACCTGTCGAAAGTCGCGGTGTACGGCCGTGAAGGTCATACCGGTGAGCGTGCGCGTGACACCATTGGTTTTGCGACCGTGCGCGGTGGTGATGTGGTCGGCGACCACACGGTGTTGTTCGCCACCGAAGGCGAGCGCCTCGAGATCACACACAAGGCTTCCAGCCGCATGACGTTCGCCAAAGGTGCGGTGCGTGCCGCGCTGTGGTTGGAAGGCCGCACGCCGGGTCTGTATGACATGCGCGATGTGCTGGACCTGCACTAATCAGTAGCTAAAACAGGGCCTTGGGATTATCCTGAGGCCCCGTTTTTACCCGCTAAGCGATGTTCTGTCGCATTCCCCTGCCTTTAAGGCTCATTAGCGGTGGACCAAAAAAGCCTTTTTCTGTAAGCTACAGCTTTAGTGTGTCCACTAAAAGCGCGCAGAATAATTCAGTGAAGAAGCGGGGTGACGTGTCCATACGTCACTCCGCTTTTTTACAACCTGCGATCGCCCTTTCAGGCTTTATTTACGGGAGGTCTTCTTGACTAAGCCAGCCATACTCGCCCTTGCTGATGGCAGCATTTTTCGCGGCGAAGCCATTGGAGCCGACGGTCAAACCGTTGGAGAGGTGGTGTTTAACACCGCCATGACCGGCTATCAGGAAATCCTTACCGATCCTTCCTACGCCCAACAGATTGTTACCCTGACCTATCCGCACATCGGCAACACCGGTACTACACCGGAAGACGTCGAGTCTGATCGTGTCTGGTCGGCCGGTCTGGTCATTCGCGACCTGCCACTGGTTGCGAGCAACTGGCGTAACACGATGTCGCTGTCCGATTACCTGAAAGCCAACAATGTGGTGGCAATCGCCGGTATCGATACGCGCCGCCTGACACGCATCCTGCGTGAAAAAGGCTCGCAGAACGGCTGCATCATGGCGGGTGACAATATTTCCGAAGAAGCGGCGATTGCCGCAGCGCAAGGTTTTCCTGGCCTGAAAGGCATGGACCTGGCGAAAGTTGTCAGCACCCAAGAGCAGTACGAGTGGCGCTCCACTGTCTGGGACTTGAAGACCGACAGCCATGCAACCATCGAGGCCGCTGACTTGCCGTACCATGTCGTGGCCTACGACTACGGCATCAAGTACAACATCCTGCGCATGCTGGTTGAACGTGGTTGCCGCGTGACCGTGGTGCCGGCGCAAACCCCGGCCAGCGACGTACTGGCCATGCAGCCGGACGGTGTGTTCCTGTCCAACGGCCCGGGTGACCCTGAGCCTTGCGACTACGCCATCACGGCGATCAAGACAGTGCTGGAGACCGAGATTCCGGTGTTCGGTATTTGCCTGGGTCACCAGTTGTTGGCCCTGGCCTCCGGCGCCAAGACCCTGAAAATGGGGCACGGCCACCACGGCGCCAACCACCCTGTGCAAGACCTGGACACCGGCGTTGTGATGATCACCAGCCAGAACCACGGTTTTGCGGTAGATGAAGCGACCTTGCCGGCGAACGTCCGCGCCATTCACAAGTCGCTGTTCGACGGTTCCCTGCAAGGCATCGAGCGCACCGACAAGAGCGCGTTCAGCTTCCAGGGCCACCCTGAAGCAAGCCCTGGCCCGAACGACGTAGCGCCGCTGTTCGACCGGTTCATCAATGAGATGGCCAAGCGACGCTAACTGACTGGCCTGAGGGTGGCCCGGGAAACCGGTGGCCCCCTCAGGCTCTTCAAGGATTGTTCAAGACGGCTTGCCGACTGACCTGCGGATTTGAGTGACAAACCCATGCCAAAACGTACAGACATAAAAAGCATCCTGATTCTCGGCGCTGGCCCGATTGTTATCGGCCAGGCCTGTGAATTCGACTACTCCGGCGCCCAGGCCTGTAAAGCCCTGCGCGAAGAGGGCTACCGCGTCATCCTGGTGAACTCCAACCCGGCCACCATCATGACCGACCCGGACATGGCCGACGCCACCTACATCGAGCCGATCAAGTGGCAGACGGTTGCCAAGATCATCGAGAAAGAGCGCCCGGACGCGCTGCTGCCAACCATGGGCGGCCAGACTGCACTGAACTGTGCCCTCGACCTGGAGCGCGAAGGCGTTCTGGAGAAGTTCGGCGTAGAGATGATCGGCGCGAATGCCGACACCATCGACAAGGCTGAAGACCGTTCGCGTTTCGACAAGGCCATGAAGTCCATCGGCCTTGACTGCCCGCGCTCCGGTATCGCCCACAGCATGGACGAGGCCAACGCGGTTCTCGAAAAGCTCGGCTTCCCGTGTATCATTCGTCCGTCCTTCACCATGGGCGGCACCGGTGGCGGTATTGCTTACAACCGTGAAGAGTTCGAAGAAATCTGCGCGCGTGGTCTGGACCTGTCGCCGACCAAAGAGCTGCTGATCGACGAATCCCTGATCGGCTGGAAAGAGTACGAGATGGAGGTTGTCCGCGATAAGAAGGACAACTGCATCATCGTCTGCTCCATCGAAAACTTCGACCCGATGGGCGTGCACACCGGTGACTCGATCACCGTTGCTCCGGCGCAAACCCTGACGGACAAGGAATACCAGATCATGCGTAACGCCTCGTTGGCGGTACTGCGTGAGATCGGCGTTGAAACCGGCGGCTCCAACGTTCAGTTCGGCATCTGCCCGGACACTGGCCGTATGGTTGTGATCGAGATGAACCCGCGTGTATCGCGTTCTTCGGCGCTGGCATCGAAAGCTACCGGCTTCCCGATTGCGCGCATCGCGGCCAAGCTGGCGATCGGTTACACCTTGGACGAGCTGCAAAACGAAATCACTGGCGGCGCTACGCCAGCGTCGTTCGAGCCGTCTATCGACTACGTCGTGACCAAGCTGCCACGCTTTGCTTTCGAAAAATTCCCGAAAGCCGATGCGCGCCTGACCACTCAGATGAAGTCGGTGGGTGAAGTCATGGCCATCGGCCGGACCTTCCAGGAGTCCCTGCAGAAAGCCCTGCGTGGCCTGGAAGTGGGCGTTTGCGGTCTGGACGAGAAGCTCGACCTGAGCAACCCGGAAAGCATGAGCGTGCTCAAGCGCGAGCTGACCGTGCCGGGCGCCGAGCGCATCTGGTACGTCGCTGACGCCTTCCGCGCGGGCATGACCGTCGAAGACATCTTCGGCATGAACATGATTGATCCGTGGTTCCTGGTGCAGATCGAAGACCTGATCAAGGAAGAAGAGAAGGTCAAGACCCTCGGCCTGTCGTCTATCGACCGCGACCTGATGTTCCGCCTCAAGCGCAAAGGTTTCTCTGATATGCGCCTGGCCAAGCTGCTGGGTGTGACCGAGAAAAACCTGCGCACGCATCGCCACAAGCTGGATATTTTCCCGGTCTACAAGCGCGTTGACACCTGCGCCGCCGAGTTCGCCACCGACACTGCGTACATGTACTCCACTTACGAGGAAGAGTGCGAAGCCGCGCCGTCGGGCCGCGACAAAATCATGATCCTGGGTGGCGGGCCAAACCGTATCGGCCAAGGCATCGAGTTCGATTACTGCTGCGTACACGCCGCCCTCGCGCTGCGCGAAGACGGGTACGAGACCATCATGGTCAACTGCAACCCGGAAACCGTTTCCACCGACTACGACACTTCCGACCGTCTGTACTTCGAGCCGGTAACCCTGGAAGACGTGCTGGAAATCTGCCGCGTCGAGAAGCCAAAAGGCGTGATCGTGCAGTACGGCGGCCAAACTCCGCTGAAACTGGCTCGCGCACTGGAAGCCGCCGGCGTGCCGATCATCGGCACCAGCCCGGATGCCATCGACCGTGCCGAAGACCGTGAGCGCTTCCAGCAAATGGTTGAGCGCCTGAACCTGCGTCAGCCGCCTAACGCCACCGTGCGCAGCGAAGACGAAGCTATCCGCGCGGCCAGCAAGATCGGCTACCCGCTGGTGGTGCGTCCGTCCTACGTATTGGGCGGCCGTGCGATGGAAATCGTCTACGAAGAAGATGAACTCAAGCGCTACCTGCGTGATGCGGTAAAAGTCTCCAACGACAGCCCGGTGCTGCTCGACCACTTCCTCAATTGCGCCATCGAGATGGACGTGGACGCGGTTTGCGACGGCACTGACGTGGTGATCGGCGCGATCATGCAGCATATCGAACAGGCGGGCGTTCACTCCGGTGACTCCGCCTGCTCGCTGCCGCCTTACTCGCTGCCGGCGCACATCCAGGACGAGATGCGCGAACAGGTCAAGAAAATGGCCCTGGAGCTGGGCGTGGTCGGCCTGATGAACGTTCAGTTGGCGCTGCAAGGCGAAGACATCTACGTCATCGAAGTCAACCCGCGCGCTTCGCGTACCGTGCCATTTGTTTCCAAGTGCATCGGTGTGTCCTTGGCGATGATTGCTGCCCGTGTGATGGCCGGTAAGACCCTGAAGGAAATCGGTTTCACCAAAGAAATCATCCCGAACTTCTACAGCGTGAAAGAGGCGGTGTTCCCATTCGCCAAATTCCCTGGCGTGGACCCGATCCTGGGCCCAGAGATGAAGTCCACCGGTGAAGTGATGGGTGTGGGCGATACCTTCGGTGAAGCGTTCGCCAAAGCCCAGATGGGTGCCAGCGAAGTGCTGCCGACCGGTGGTACTGCGTTTATCAGCGTGCGTGATGACGACAAACCACTGGTTGCAGGTGTGGCGCGTGATCTGATCAACTTGGGCTTTGAAGTCGTGGCCACCGCCGGGACAGCCAAGGTGATCGAAGCTGCCGGCCTGAAAGTGCGCCGCGTTAACAAGGTGACGGAAGGCGTCCGCACGTGGTCGACATGATCAAAAATGACGAAGTCACGCTGATCATCAACACCACCGAAGGTCGCCAGTCGATCGCGGACTCGTACTCCATTCGTCGTAATGCCTTGCAGCACAAGATCTACTGCACCACGACTATTGCTGCTGGTGAAGCCATCTGCGAAGCGCTCAAGTTCGGTCCGGAAAAGACCGTGCGTCGCTTGCAGGATCTACACGCAGGATTGAAGGCATGATCAAATATCCAATGACCGTCCAGGGCGCCAAAGCCCTGGAAGAGGAGCACGCCCACCTGACCAAGGTCGTCCGTCCGAAGCTGAGCCAGGACATCGGTACGGCCCGCGAGCTGGGCGACCTGAAGGAAAACGCCGAATACCACGCTGCTCGCGAGCAG
>NZ_VUAZ01000136.1 GCF_009296165.1 Pseudomonas kitaguniensis
GCGAGCAAGCCCGCTGCCACAAATGCGCTTAAAGCCTCTGCACAGTCACAGACCCAGCCGGCCCCGCTACGCCTGGCTGGCCTTCCAAACCTGGCCGGCCCTTATCACCGCCATCAGCCCGGTAAACCAGGCAACCCTTGGACTGCCCGCCTCTACCCGGCTTGCCAGCCGTACCCGCCAAACCACCGGCGCCACCGTCAACCCAAACCTTGATGTTCTCGGCCGGGAAACTCTGCGGCAGCTCAACCCGCACCTGCGCACCGGCCGCGCCCGGCAGCCCGTCGCCGCCGTTATCGCCATTGGCCCCGCGCCCAGCCGAACCCCACGTACACCCCGGGTCCTCACCATTCGCGCCATCCAGCCCGGCATAACCTTGCGCACCCGCACCGCCGCGCGCATCCACCGACAACTCTTCGGCGGTCAGCGCATTAATCCGCAACGTCAAATCACGCCCCGCCCTGGCGGGTTTTTCATGCGTGCCGGGCGCCCGCGCGAGGTAATCTGGCTGCCATGGTCCAACTGCGCGTTGCGCACCTGCAGTTGCAGCCCGGTATTGCCGGGGGCGATGGCGATACGCGCTTCACGCCCCAAGTGCAGCTCGTCGATGCTGACCTGGCTGATCGTTGCCGGCACCAACAACGTGCCGTAATCGGCTACATCCAGGCGTTCCAGTTGCAACACACTGGTGCTGCTGGGCAGACGCATCAACGAATTGGTTTCAACACTGACGCTCTGAGCCAGGGCAATGGGGCTGACCAACAGGGCCAACAGAAAAACCTTACGCATGATTGGCGTCCTTGTTCATTTGATTAACCGCTACAGACATCGACAGGCTGCGCACATGGAACATCCCCACCAGCAGAATCTGCCAGCGGTCACGCCAAGGGTGTGCACGGTGTTTCAAGCTACTGTTGAACAACAATAACTCTAATAAGTGGGTAAGGAGCAACAGACTGCCGGCCAGGTTGACCAACAGGTGAAACGGATTGGCCAGTGGCCGGAACAGATTGACGACCACCACGACCCAGAACAGCAACGTGAGAAATTTTCCCAGCCCCCAAAACACCTTCATCGTGCATGCCCCCGCCTATTATTCTTTGGGCGCACAGTACCGACTTCTACAGGCCATTTGCCAGTGAAGCTTGAAAAAACTTGATGAAGGGCTTGATGAAGGGGATGAAGGGATGAAGGGACAGTTGGCGCGGCTCGCCAGCAATACCCCTGTGGCAACCCCAGGGGCAAATACCATCAAGGGTAGCGCTGTACGCATGATGCTCATCTGATTTCTCTTGGGAGGATCGGCGGGGACCGACGGGTGGATTAAACACGGCTCTTTTCATCCGCGCCAGTCAGCCGCCCCCCGGTTTTATTGACGATCGTCGCCTTCGCAAGTTTTTTCAGCGTCGCGCGCTCTAGGCCCGCACGCTCAGCCGCGCTAGTCTCTAGGGTCATGATGTGAGGATCTCTGATGAGCGCTGGTATTTCTTCCCGTACGCCACAGCAAGCGTTGGCCGCGTTGCTGGCTTTGCACCGGCCCAATCGTCTGTTGTTATTGGGTGCCAGCCAGTTTCCGGCGCTTGAGGCATTCCAGGCCGAGCACCCGGACACCCAAGTGTCCATCGCCCCGCCCGGGCCGTTGCCTGCGTCATTGGCGGCGCAGCGTTTTGACTTGGCGCTGGTGGTCGACTGCCTGGAACACCTGTCAAAACCACAGGGCCTGACCTTGCTCGGCGGCATTCGCAACCTGAATGCCAGCCGCATTGCCGTGCTGGTGGACTTGAGCGCGTGTGGCTGGCAGGAAACCGACTTTTTCTCCCTGGCCCTGCAAGCCGGCGAGCGCTTCCAACGCGATGATCAGGTTCTGACGCTGTTTACCTATGATCTGCTTGACTATAAACAGGTGCCGGATTGGCTCAATGCGCGCTTCTGGGCCAACCCGGAAAACTTCGGAAAGTATTGGTGGTAACCCGATGAGTACATCCATTTGCCCCTGCGGCAGTGGCAACCTGCTGGATGCCTGCTGCGGCCATTATCACGCCGGCCACCCGGCGCCCTGCGCCACGGCGCTGATGCGCTCGCGCTACAGCGCCTATGTACTGGGCCAGGTGGATTACCTGGTGGCGACCACGCTGCCTGCACAACAGGCCGGCCTGGACCGCAACGCCATCAGCGCCTGGAGCGCGCAAAGCACCTGGCTCGGGCTTGAGGTGGAAAGCTCCGAAGTGTTTGGCGGCCAACCGGAGCATGCCTTTGTGACCTTTACCGTGCGCTGGCATGACAGCACCGGTGAACACAGCCACCGTGAACAGTCGTCTTTCGTACAGCATGACGGGCGCTGGTACTTCATCGACCCAACGGTGGAGGTGAAGGTCGGGCGCAATGATGTATGTTTGTGTGGCAGCCAGCAGAAATTCAAGAAGTGCTGTTCCGCCTACCTCTAATGACCTCACAGGGATAACGCCATGCTCCGGATTTACAGCTTGATGCTGGCGTTGGCCCTGAGCTTGACCGGCTGCGCCTCGTGGTTTGAAGACGATTCGCCGCCGCCTCACGTCGCGTTGGTGAAAGTCGAAGTGGTGCGCGCCAAATTGCTCGAACAGAAGTTCAAGCTGTACTTTCGCGTGGACAACCGCAACGACGAAGACCTCACGGTGCGCGGCCTGATCTACAAAGTCAGCCTGGGCGACTTTGTGCTGACCGAAGGCGAGTCCAACGAATGGTTGACCGTACCGCCGCGCGGTCACGCTTTTTTCAGGGTGTCGGTGCGCACTAACCTCTGGCCGCAGATACGTGACGTGGTGCAGATGCTGAAAAATCCGAGCAAGCCGGTGCCCTATCGCCTGGAGGGCGAGTTGAAAACCGGATTATTCATCGGTTATGACGTGCAGGTGGCTCACAATGGCGAGATAATCCCCGGCGATTTTATTCCGGAGCGACATCGATGACTCAGCAACCCCATGTGCATGGTCCTGACTGCAATCACGATCATGATCACCATGATCACCATGATCACGACCACGGCCATGTCCACGGTCCGAACTGCGGCCACGCTCACCAGGAGCCGGTGCGCAACGCGTTGAAGGATGTTGGCCGCAACGATCCTTGCCCCTGCGGCAGCGAGAAAAAATTCAAGAAGTGCCACGGGGCGTAAATTACTCCCCGATGCGGGCGTCACGCTGAAGATCTAATGGTGGGAGGGGCGGTTCAACTGGCTCCCTTCCACATTTAATTGCCGGTGAAAGGCGTCTAAGGTTAGACGCAAATATTTGATTGAATTTTCGTGCCGCCAGCATCACCTAATCCTATAGGCATTGGCTTATTTGGAGAGCGGCATGATTGACCTGTACTACTGGACAACGCCCAACGGGCACAAAGTATCGCTGTTCCTGGAAGAAGCCGGTCTGCCCTACACGGTGCACCCCGTCAACATCGGCCAGGGCGACCAGTTCAAACCGGACTTTTTGAAGATAGCTCCGAATAACCGCATCCCGGCCATCGTCGATCAGCAACCGAGCGACGGCGGCGCGCCGATTTCGCTGTTCGAGTCCGGCGCCATCCTGTTGTACCTCGCGGAAAAAACCGGCCAATTCATTCCAAAAGACCTGCGCGGTCGCCAGGAAGCGCTGCAATGGCTGTTCTGGCAAATGGGCGGGCTGGGGCCAATGGCCGGGCAAAACCATCACTTCAGCCAGTTCGCGCCGGAAAAAATCCCCTACGCGATCAAGCGCTATGTCGAGGAAACCGCGCGTCTTTACGGCGTATTGGACCGCCGCCTGGCGGATCGAGCATTCGTGGCCGGTGAGGACTACAGCATTGCCGACATGGCCATCTACCCATGGATTGTGTCGCACAAATGGCAGGGCCAGCGCCTTGAGGACTTCCCGCACGTGCACCGTTGGTTCAACAGTATCCAGCAACGGCCGGCGACTGTTCGCGCGTATGAACTGGTGCAGAAGGTCAACCCGCCCAAGGCCTGAGCGCAACATTCACTCGATGCAATGTGGGAGCGTGCATGCTGACTCCCACATTGCGCGGCCCCAGACTCAAGATCTCACGCTTAACCTAAACTCCTGCTTGCGTCGCTTCGCCGCGCTCACTAACGTAGCGCCTTTAATGACGCTACCCCCCGCAGGAGCTTTGCCATGGCCTCGCCAGCCCTCTCACATTTTCTTCCCCGATTCGGCGTTGCCGCGGCAGTGGCCAGTGCATTAAGCCTGGCCGGTTGCCAGCTCCAGAGCACCCAGGACACCCTGCCGCCGGTTGCCGGCGTGCAGCCGATCAAAGGCTTGGCGCAGAATGTTTCGGTGCGCCGCAATGCCCAAGGCATGCCGCTGATCGAAAGCAACACCTTCCATGACGCGCTGTTCAGCCTCGGCTATGTGCACGCCAGCGACCGCATCACCCAGATGGTCACCTTGCGCCTGCTGGCTCAGGGCCGTCTGGCGGAAATGTCTGGCTCGCAAGTGCTGGATGTCGACCGGTTCATGCGCGCGGTCAACCTGAAAAAAAGCGCCAGCGAGCTGTATAACGCCTCGTCGCCGCGCCTCAAGCGCTTCTTCGAAGTGTATGCGCGTGGCGTCAACGCCTACCTGTTCCGCTACCGCGACAAGCTGCCGGCGGACCTCGCCCAAAGCGGCTACAAGCCCGAATACTGGAAGCCGGAAGATTCCGCGTTGTTGTTCTGCCTGCTGAATTTCAGCGAATCGAGCAACCTGCAGGAAGAACTGTCGTCGCTGGTGCTGGCGCAAAAAGTCGGCATCGACAAGCTCGCCTGGCTCACCCCAAGCGCACCGGATGAAGCGGTGCCGATGGCCGAAACCGACAAGCTCAAAGGCGTCAACCTCAGCCAGATCACCGGCCTGGCCGGGCTGGACACGGTCAGCCAGCAATTAACCAGCCTCAACGCGTTGGCGGTGACCACTTCCAGCAACTGGGCCATCGGCCCGCAACGCAGCCGCAGCGGTAAAAGCCTGCTGGCCGGCGACCTCGCGGCCCAGCCGCAAGCGCCGTCGCCGTGGAGCTACGTGCAGATTCGCGCGCCCAAATACCAGGCAGTTGGCGCCTCGATTGCCGGCCTGCCGACGCTGTTGTCGGGTTTCAACGGCAAAGTCGCGTGGAGTATGAGTTCGGTCAAGGGCGACACTCAGGACCTGTTCCTGGAGAAGGTCAAACGCCAAGGCAGCGCGCTGTATTACGAGAACAACGGCAAGTGGCTACCGGCGCTCGTGCGTAACGAAACCTACCTGGTCAAAGGCCAGCGGCCACTGCGCGAAGTGGTCTACGAAACGCGCCACGGCGCCCTGCTCAACAGCAGCCAGGCGTTGACCACAGGTTTGGGCCTGGCCCTGCAAACCGCCGACTTCAAAGACGACAAGAGCCTGGACGCGTTTTTTGACCTGTCGCGCGCGCAAACTGCCGCCAAGGCCTCGGACGCAACGCGTGAGATCCGCGCCATCGCGTTGAACATGATCTTCGCCGACGCCAGCAACATCGGCTGGCAAGTCACCGGCCGTTTCCCCAACCGCCGCGAAGGCGAAGGTTTGCTGCCCTCGCCGGGCTGGGATGCGCGCTTTGACTGGGACGGTTACGCCGACGCGATGCTGCACCCGTACGATCAGGACCCGGCCCAAGGCTGGATCGGCACCGCCAACCAGCGCACCGCGCCGCGCGGCTATGGCATGCAATTGTCGAACTCCTGGGATGCCCCGGAGCGCAGCGAGCGCCTGGCGCAACTGGCCAACGCCGGCAAGCATGACACGCGCAGCATGATCGCCATGCAGTACGACCAAACCACCACGTTTGCCGCCAAGCTCAAGAGCATGTTCCAGGCGCCAGGCATGGCCCAGCCGCTGAAACAGGCGATTGACGCATTGCCGGCGGCCGACCAAGCCAAGGCACGCGAAGCACTGAGCCGCCTGATGGCTTTCGACGGTCGCCTCGTAGCGACCTCCGCCGACGCGGCAATCTATGAACTGTTCCTGCAGGAAAGCACCCGGCAGATCTTCCTCGACGAGCTCGCCCGGAAAACAGCGCCAGCTGGAAAGCCTTTGTCAGCAACGCCAACCTGTCGTACTCGGCGAACGCCGACCACTTGCTGGGCCGTGAAGACAGCCCGTTCTGGGACGACGTGCGCACCGCACAAAAGGAAGACAAACCCGCGATCCTCGCGCGCAGCCTCGCCGCCGCGATCAGCGCCGGCGACAGCCAACTGGGCGGCGATCACAAGGCCTGGCAGTGGGGCAAACTGCACAGCACCACGTGGAAGAACATCAACGGCCAGGTCATCCGAGGCCCATTCGCCAGTGGCGGCGACCACAACACACTGAACCCGGCACCGTATAGCTGGGGGCAAAGTTTCGACACCACCCAAGTGCCGGCGCTGCGCATGATCGTCGACTTCGGCCAAGCCGAACCGATGATGGGCCAAGGTGGCACCGGCCAGTCCGGCAACCCGGCGAGTGCGAACTATGCCGATGGCATCGACCCGTCGCTCAAGGCGCAATACCTGAGCTTCCCGATGCAGCCGCTAAACTTTGACAAGGCGTATGGCAAGACGCGCTTGACGCTGACGCCCGGCAAATAGACGGGCATTAGCGCCTATCGGTTAGTGGGGAAACGCGGCGCTTCTCAAATCAAAGTCACAAGCCGAACCCGGTCAACGGTGTGCTTGTGTGGGAGCGGGCTTGTGTGGGAGCGGGCTTGCTCGCGATGCAGGCGCCTCGGTAAATCAGGCGTACCGGATCGATGCCATCGCGAGCAAGCCC
>NZ_VUAZ01000137.1 GCF_009296165.1 Pseudomonas kitaguniensis
AGCAAGCCCGCTCCCACAGTATTTGATCTGGTTGTTGTGCCGGTTTACTTACTTGGCGCCGGTAATCTGCTTCACCAACTCGGCGTGGCCCTTTACATCATCCGCCCGCGAAATCGCCTGAATCACCAGCAAGTGGTTGCCCGAGCCGCCCAGAAAGGTGGAGTTCAAGGTCTTGCCGCCACCTTGGGTGGCCGTGCTGTCCACTTGGCGCAATCCAAGGCCTCTGACGGTCAGTTTTTTCTCGTTCTGCTTCTTGAAGTCAGGCAGTGCGGCGCTTTGGTCTTTGACGAAATCGGCCACGGCGCCATCGAGGAACTGCGGGTCATTGTCCTTGATCGGCGCCGCGTCCTTGCGCACGGTTTCGGCGACGATCACCACACTTTTAGTGGTCGAGTTGGCGTAAAGGGTGCCCTGAGTGTCGGCGGTGCCATCCTCAACCTTGCCGCTTGGCAACGTGTCGGCGGTGTAAGCCTTAGGCAAGTTGAAGGTGAATTTGCCGCCCAGCGTCGAGATGGTCTGTTCGGTGGGCTTGGTGGCTGCAAACACGCTGCCAGCGGTGAGCGCGAGGGCCAGCAGGGCGACGGTTTTAGTGAAAGTGGCCATGAAACGCTCCAGTGATGAACGAAATTGCACGGTATTTTGTCAGAAAATTCTCAATAACGTTCATACATAGCCTCAAACCTTGTCGGACTCTTCCTCTAGCCGGTCCATCTCAAACAGCCGCGCCAGTTCCGTACGGGCTTCCTGGGCGGACTGCATCACCTTGGCGGCGTCGTCGTATACCGCGTGTTGCGCGGCGAGTAACTGCAAGTCGTGGTTTTTGAAGCGGCTGATACGCGCATCGGCCTGCGCCTGGCTCAAACCCAGCCCGACCAGGGTGCGCCGGCTCATTTCCAGGCTTGAATAAAAGGTCTCACGCACCGGTGACGCGTCCAGGTCCACCAGGCGGTGCACGTGCTGGCGGTTACGCGCGCGTGCGATGATTTTCATGTGCGGGTAGAGGTTGCGGACGAGTTCGGCGGTCTTGATGTTGATCTCCGGATCGTCCATCGCGATCACGAAAAATTCTGCCTGGTCGACCTTGGCCGCGTGCAGGATTTCCGGGCGTTGCGGGTCGCCATAGAACACCGGCATACCGCCGAAACTGCGCGTCAGTTCGATGGTTTCTACCGAGGTATCGAGGGCAATAAACGAGATGTTTTGCGCGCGCAGAATACGCGCCACAATCTGGCCCATTCGGCCCATGCCGGCAATCACCACGCGTGGCGCATCACCTTCGATGGCACGGTATTCCTCCGGCACGTTGACGGGTTTGACCTTGGGCTTGAACAATCTCGGGCACACCAGCAGCAGCAACGGTGTCACCGCCATCGACAGCGTGATGGTGAGCACCAGCACGTCGTAGAGGTGCGGTTCGAACAGGCCTTGATCGCGGCCGATCTTGAACACCACAAACGCGAACTCACCACCCGCGGCCAGCACCACGCCCAAGCGCAACGCGCTTTCGCGGTTGAGGTCACCCGCCAGCCGACCCACGGCGTACAGGATCGGCAGCTTCAAGCCGATCAACAGCAGGGTCAGGCCGATCACCACCAGCGGCGAGCTGAGCAGCAGGCTGAGGTTGGCGCCCATGCCTACGCTGATAAAAAACAGCCCGAGCAACAGCCCCTTGAACGGCTCGATCTGCGATTCCAGCTCGTGACGGTATTCCGAGTCCGCCAGCAGCAACCCGGCGAGGAACGCGCCGAGGGCCATCGACACGCCCACCAGTTCCATCAGCCAGGCGGTGCCGATCACCACCAGCAGTGCGGTGGCGGTGGACACTTCGCGCAGGCCGGTTTTGGCGACAATGCGAAACACCGGGCGCAGCAAGTAGCGACCGCCGAGGATCACCACGGCGATGCTGCCGAGAATTTGCAGCACGTGTTGCAGGCCTTGGGCCTCGGTGGTCGGGTGATCGCTGCCGGCCAGCAGTGGCACCATCGCGATAAGCGGGATCGCCGCGATGTCCTGAAACAGCAAAATCGCAAAGGCCAGGCGCCCGTGCGGCTGGTTGAGTTCCTTGCGCTCGGCCAGGCTTTGCAGGCCAAAAGCCGTGGAGGACAACGCCAGGCCGAGGCCCAGCACAATGGCGCTGTTCCAGGATTGGCCAAACAGCCACAGCGCCACCACGCCCATCACCACGCCCGTGAGCAACACTTGGGCCAGGCCGACGCCGAACACCGACTTGCGCATCACCCATAAACGCTTGGGCGACAGCTCCAGGCCGATAATAAACAGCAGCAGCACCACGCCCAGTTCCGAGAACTGCGCCACGCTTTGCGGGTTACCCACCAAGCCCAACACCGACGGGCCGATGATCACGCCGGCGAACAAATAGCCCAGCACCGCACCCAGTTGCAGGCGCTTGGCCAAGGGCACGGTCAGCACGGCGGCGAGCAGGAACACCACGGCTGCTTGTAACAGGTTGCCTTCATGGGGCATTGCGAACTCCAGAATCTTTATTGCCAATCAACAGGCGGGTATTAGAGCGCTTTTTTACATCCGGAAACTTGTATTTTTGTCGCGACAGTCGCTGACCGTCGACTGTCACCCCACGCGCAAACAGTGCTTGCGCAACGTATCGGCCTGGCTCTGGATGCGACGAGATGCCTGTTCTGCACGCAGCCAGAACAATGTGCAAACACTTTACGGTGGAGTGCGGCTGGCTGGATGGCTTTATGTGAACCAGAGTTATGCCCTTGAGTTTATATTCCTTAGGTGGCATATTCGCATGATATGGGACGTTGAATACACGGATGAATTCGCAGATTGGTGGGGTTGCCTGGATGCAAGGGAGCAATCCTCGGTATCTGCCAGCGTTGATCTGCTCGGGCTTTTTGGACCGGGCCTGCGCTTTCCCCACAGCAGCGATATCAAGGGGGCTCGGCATGGCAACCTGCGAGAACTGCGTATACAGCGCGCGGGGCGCCCTTATCGAGTGCTCTATGCATTTGATCCCAAGCGCTGCGCGGTATTGCTGATTGGCGGCAATAAAACTGCACAAGACCGATGGTATGAAGAGTACGTTCCGGTAGCTGAAAAGCTGTATGACGTACATTTGGACACATTGCGTAAGGAGAGCCTTAAACATGGCTAAAAAATTTGCTGAACTTCAAGCTCGCATGGCGCCTGAGGCTCGGGCGGAGGCAGAGCAGCTGTTTCACCAGCACCTCAAGGAAATGCCGCTGCATGAGCTGCGCAAGGCACAACAGTTGAGCCAGGAGACTCTCGCCAAGGCATTGAAGATCAACCAGGCGGCCGTGTCGAAAATGGAACGCCGTACCGACATGTACATCAGCACGCTGCGTGACTACATCCGTGCGATGGGTGGCGAGCTGGAAATCATCGCGACGTTTCCAGACGGGCAGGTCAAGATCGACAACTTCGCTCACTGATGCCTATTGGCCGACCCACATGAACCAGCTCCTCGCTATGCGCACCTTCGTGCGTGTGGTCGATACCGGTTCATTCAGCCGTGCGTCCGATCAGTTGGCGCTGCCGCGCTCCACCGTCAGCAAGTTGGTCACGGACCTGGAAAAGCACCTTGGCATCAAGCTGATGCGCCGCACCACTCGCGCGCTGGCGCCGACGCCTGAAGGGCTGGAGTATTAGCGCCATGCCCGGCGCCTGGTGGATGAGCTGGATGAGCTGGACGAGGTGGACAGCGCCGCGCACGCCGGTCAGGATTCACCTCACTTGCGCTCACGCTTTGTTACTATCGCCGTCCATCGTCACCAGGAGTCACCGGCCCATGCAACACCAGTGGGATGAAATGCACCGCACCCGCAAGCCCACGTTTGTGATGTGTGGCGAGCCTCAGGGCGATGTGCTCAATCTCTATGTTCACGGTTACTCGGCATTCTTCAACCGCCAGCAACTGGGCAACTTCAAGCAACAACTGGCGAGCATCGAAGGCTCGACCAACCTGATGCTGTTCTGGCCGGCGGGGCATTTTCTGGAAAACCTCTTCGCGCCGTTCAAGGATGTGATCACCTCAATGCTCGGCGGCGGTGGTTTGGGTGCCGCAACTGTGGGCGTGGGCAAGGCGATTGCGTATTTTCTCGACCACTACAAAAGTGTCGAGGCGCGTGTTGATGAAGTGGCCAAGACCTTGTTGCCGGAATTGGCCAGCTACCTGCACGCTGAATCGCTGGAGGTGCGGCGCATCAACCTGATCGGTCATTCCCTCGGCGCACGCATTCTGGTCAAGAGTGTGCTGGCCAGCCCCGAAGTCGCCCGCGAACTGCCATTGAATAACGTGTTGCTGATGGGCGGGGCTATTTGCACGTCCAGCCCGTGGGAGGCGGTGTCGGCGCCGCTCAAGGGGCGCGTGATCAATTGCTACTCAAGCAAGGACTGGGCGCTGGCGATGAAGCCGGACACCGAACGCTGCATTGGCCGTTATGCGATTGCGCTCACGCCTGCGCTCAAGGCCAAAGTGACCAATGTGCACTTGGCTACTTTCGACCATGCCGCGTACTGGCCGCAGTTGAAAACCGTGGTGCAATACACCGACCTGTTGCAGGAGCGGCGCGGCATCATCCGCGCCGATCAGCGCAGCCGCGAGGTACGCTTCGCCGAAGAGGACGCGGAACTGTTCCCGGTACTGCTGCAAGCGCGCCCGGACGAGCTTAAATTCCTCGCCGAATTAATCGCGCAAAAGCGCAGCGCCTCGATTGATGCCGCCGTACGCGAGCCGTTGAAGCTGGCCATCGCATTGCAGCGCATGGGCGGTGACAGCTTTATGAACCTTTCTCGTGGCCACGGCGTGAGTTATCGCCAGATCGCCGAAGCGGTGGCGCAGCGCCTTGGGATCAAGTTCAAAGCGCCGCTGGAAAGCGTGTCGCTGGCGGATATTGAGGCTCAGGTGGCGGAAAAGCTGATCACGCAGTACAAGGACAAACTCAGTCATGCCGATCGGCAGGCCTTCGATGCTGAACTCAAGGCCGCCGCGCAAAAAGAGCAGGGCTTGTTCAAGCGTTTCGATGTTGGCCGCTCGGCGACTACTGCACTGAGCGGCACGGCGTTGGCGGGGTTGACCGGGTTTATGCTACGGCGCGGCGCCGCCACGGCGATTCCGGTGGTGGGTCAGGCGCTGGCGGCCGCTATGTTGCTGGTCAGCGGTGTTCGGGCGTTTTCCGGCCCGGCCTATTCCATCACCACCCTGGCAGTATTGGTGGTGGGCGTGGTTCGCCAGCGCATGGAACGCGAGGCGCTGAACCAGGAGATGGACCTGGTGGTGCAAGTCGTCGAAGCGTTTGACTTACCGCGTGAGACGGTGATGCGCACCGTCGCGTCCGACTGATAAGCTGCGCGTCTGACTCGTACGTTTGCTTGGGATACCGCGTGAAATTCAGCCTGCCGAAAATCGCTACCGCCCCGTTCTGCCCGCCGGAAGTGGCTGGCTCCGTCATCGTCGACCCCAAGGCTTCGTTTTTTAAACGCGCACTGATGTTCGCCGGCCCCGGCCTGCTGATCTCTATCGGCTACATGGACCCCGGCAACTGGGCCACGGCCATTGAAGCGGGTTCACGTTACGGCTACAGCCTGTTGTTCGTGGTGTTATTGGCCAGCCTGGCCGGGATGGCGGTGCAGTGCCTGTGCTCACGGCTGGGTATCGCCACCGGCAAGGACCTGGCGCAACTGTGCCGCGAACGCTACAGCAAACGCTCGGCACGCACGCAATGGGCGCTGGCCGAAATCTCGATCATTGCCACCGACCTTGCCGAAGTGCTCGGCTGCGCCTTGGCGTTTCACCTGCTGCTCGGCGTGTCGCTGACTACCGGGATAGTGATTACAGCGTTCGACACACTATTGATCCTGGCCCTGCAAAACCGCGGTTTTCGCCGCCTTGAGGCAATCATGCTGGCGCTGGTGGCAACCATCGGCGTGTGTTTTTTTATCGAACTGGTGCTGATCAAACCTTACTGGCCGGACGTATTCAGTGGCTTCACCCCGTCATTGTCGGCCATCAGCGATGCGGCGCCGTTGTATCTGGCCATCGGCATCCTGGGCGCTACGGTGATGCCGCATAACCTCTACCTGCACAGCTCGATCGTGCAGACCCGGCTGATCGGCAAAGACCTCGCCAGTAAACAGGACGCGGTCAAGCTGGCGCGTATCGACACCATCGGTTCACTGGCCTTGGCGTTACTGGTCAACGCCGCCATCCTGGTGCTGGCTGCCGCAGCTTTCTACAAGACCGGCCACACCGATGTGGTCGAGATTCAAGACGCTTACCATCTGCTCGACCCACTGGTGGGCGGTGCGTTCGCCAGCATCCTGTTCGGCGTGGCCTTGCTGGCCTCGGGGCAAAGTTCGACCTTTACGGGCACGATTGCCGGGCAAGTGATCATGGAGGGTTACCTCAACCTGCGTATTCCCTGCTGGCAGCGACGCTTGATCACCCGTGGGCTGGCGCTGATCCCGGCGTTTCTCGGGGTGTGGCTGATGGGCGACGATGCCATCGGCAAGTTGC
The DNA here is from genome assembly GCF_009296165.1 of Pseudomonas kitaguniensis. GTDB lineage: Bacteria > Pseudomonadota > Gammaproteobacteria > Pseudomonadales > Pseudomonadaceae > Aquipseudomonas > Aquipseudomonas kitaguniensis. The sequence continues at coordinate 6,521 of NZ_VUAZ01000137.1, forward strand.
TGATTTTGAGCCAAGTGGTGCTTAGCCTGCAGTTACCGTTTGCGCTGTACCCGCTGATCCGCATGACCGACGACAAGCAATTGATGGGGCCGTTTGTTAACCGCCTACCGACACGTGTGTTGGCGTGGTTTCTGTTTGTGGTAATCAGTGGCGCGAATGCGTGGTTGATCGGGCAGTGGTTGTTTTGATTGGAGGGCAATGGGTTCGGCGCCAGCCTGCACAAGCATCGCCAAAGACGAGTATTGAGCAACCTGCGCATCGCGCCGTCAGCAGTTTCATCGGTTCGCTGATCGCTGTCGCAATCGTAAATCTCTGCAGCATTTTCAATCAGCTTTCGGGCTAGCCGGAGAGCTTGGGGTCATCGCTGAGCGCCCTGAATCGCGTCCAACAGGTCGTCGGGCAACGAAGCATCAACGTCGTCGGGCACGACCAGCTTGCCTTTCATGGCGCCAATTCGATGGCCTTTGGGCTTTCCTGCCGGCACAAGCTGCGCAATCGCACGCCCATGCTTGGCGATGGTGATCACCTTGCCGGCGGCGGCCTCATCGACAAGTTTTGACAGGTTATTTTTTCTTCGCCCAACGGTAAGGTAATCATCTGGTGATCCCCATAAAAGAATAGGCTCAAGCCTGCATACCGAGTGCTGTACTTGGGAATAGTGGCGCGAAAACTCAGAACGGACCTACATTTCTTGCTAGGAATTTTCTTCGCGCCAGCGCTGTTTGAGTGATCGAAATTGCTCAGCGATCCCAATACGGCACCGTCCCAAAACACGCCACAAAATAATCAATCACCGTGCGCACCTTCAGCGACAAACGTCGGCTGCCGGGCCACAGCGCGGCTATTTGCTGGGGTTCGAGCGTGGTCGCCACTTCATACTCGGTGAGCACTGCCTGCAACGTACCTGCACGCAGGCCTTCACCAATCAGCCATGAAGGAAACACCACCAACCCCAAGCCTTGCTCTGCCGCGTGGGTCAAGGTGTCGGCGTGGTTGCCGGTGATCGGGCCTTTGACGCTGTAGGGCGTCCAGTCGCCCTGATCGCGGCGAAAGAACCAGCGTTGCTGGCCGGTAATGCCTTTGTAGGCCAGGCACTGGTGGTTGATCAGTTCACCTGGGTGTTGCGGCGTGCCATGGCGTGCCAGGTAAGCGGGGCTGGCGGCAATGCGAAAGCGCTGGGGCGCAAAGATACGTGCCTGCATGCCGGAGTCGTTAAGCACGCCAATGCGAAACAGCAGGTCGGTGCCATCTTGCAGCGGGTCGACGTAGGTATCGGTTTGTTGAATGTCCAGTTGCAGCTTCGGGTAGCGCCGACACAGCTCGCCCAGCCATGGCGAAAGGTGACGCTGACCGAACACCATTGGCGCATTGATGCGTACCAGGCCGCTGGGCTCGCTTTCTTGTTCCTGCAGGGCTTGGCCGGCGGTTTCCAGTTGTTCCAGCATCAACCGCGCGTGATGGCCGAGCAGGCGCCCGGCCTCGGTCGGGCTGACCGCACGGGTGTGCCGGTACAGCAACTGTTGGCCGAGCGCCTGTTCCATCAACTGTATTTGTCGGGAAATGGAGGAGGGCGCCAAGCCTTCACGGCGCGCCACTTCGGAGAAGCTGCCGTGGTCGAGCACGGCGACAAACAGGCGCATCGCCTTGAAACTCAACTCATTCAAGCCCTGCATCATGCCTCCAGGCTGTGCGTATCGCGCAAAGGTGTTATCCATATGCTCCCATTTATCGCACAGGACGGCCACCGGATAATGCGCGCCATGTTTTCTTTCTTGAAACGCAGGTGATGTATGCAGGCAAGTTCTATTGAGGGTGTGGCGCAGGCTACGTCGAAAAAAAATGCACTGCGGTTGCTGTTGCTGCCATTGGTGATTCTGGCGGGCATGGGCTTGTCGGTGGAGGCGGGTTTGCTCGGGCCACTGGGCGTGCAGGTCGGGCATTTGTGGGCGACCTTGAGCATCTTTGGTGTGGGCACGGCGATCCTGTTTTTGTTGATGCTGTTCAGCGGCCCGCAGCAAGGCCCCGCGTTGACTGAGCTGCCACGCTGGCAGTTGATCGGCGGGTTTCTGGGGCCGATGTATGTGGTGGTGCTGACCCTGGCCACGCCGCATATCGGTATCGCCATGACCATGATCGCGATTTTGTCGGGCCAGGTCGGCAAAAGTGTGCTGATCGACCATTTCGGTTGGTTCGGCACTTCGCGCAAGCGGGTCAATGGCGAGCGCTGGATTGCCTTGGCATTAATTGTGGCGGCACTTGTTTTGATTGCACGAGGGTAAGGCGATGAATCTGATTTTGTTATTGGTACTGGTGATCGCCGCAGGTGCGGTGTTGAGTATGCAGGCGGCTATCAACGGGCGCTTGGGCCAGTCGGTGGGTGTGTTGCGAAGCAGCTTGTTGACCTTTGCGGTGGGCGCGATCACCACAGCACTGTTGATTTTCTTCTTTGAGCCCGCTCAGGCTATCAGCCTGCTCGATGTGCCGAAATGGCAACTGACCGGTGCGTTGTTCGGCGTGGTGTACATGATGGTGATGGTTGGCGCGGTGCCCATCGTCGGCACGGCTGTTGCGACGGTGGCGGTGATCGTCGGGCAACTGGGCATGGGCATGCTGATCGATAACTTCGGTTGGCTGGGCAACCCGGCGATAGAGCTGTCGGGCAGTCGCATCGTGGCGATGCTGTGCCTGGCGCTGGCGCTGGTGTTTATGTACCGCAGCAATACGCGTCAGGCCGATTAACCGGAATGAACCTTGGCGCCTTGCCCATAGTCATTGCTTTAGGTGCAGCGCTCGCCGCACCTGGACGACCATCAAAAGGAGTCTGATCATGCCAGATACAACCTGTGCCTGCCCCCACTGCAAATGCGTGCTGGGCGTTGACGCGGTAATCAAAGACGGTAAAGGCTATTGCTGCCAGGGCTGCGCCGAGCATCATGCGCACGGTGAGCCGTGTGCGGCTGCGACGGGCTGTGAGTGCGCCAAGTCGGCCCACGGTTAAAGGTGTGGATGTGGGAGCCGGTCTCGCTGGCCTCCCACACTTTTGCGTTTTATCAGTCTTGCGGAACGCCTCTCTCCCAGGCGGACCAGTTCTTCAGGATCGCCTGCACCAGTGGGTTGCCTGTGCGATAGAGGTTTTCCAGCGCCGGTACAAACCCGCCTTGGTCGGCGTACTTCAGCAAGTTGTCGACTTCGCTGTAGCCGGGGTACGGGCGGTCGAAATCAGAGCCGGCGCGCACCACGGCCAGGCGCTGGATGTCCACCAGGCCTTCGCGGCTGGCGCGCAGCAAGGCTTCATAGGTGGAGTTGTCTTCTTGCTGCGTCGTGCAGTACTCGCCTTTGTTGTCGGTGAGTAATTGGGTCCAGACTTCGGCGCGCTCGCTCAGGCGTGTGCCGGAGAACCAGGTATTGCCGGCCAAGGTGTCGCAACGGGTGACTTGCGGCGGTTGATTCGCCGGTGCCGCCGGGTAGTGTTTGCGCCAGGCGCTGGATTCCTTGCTTTCCGTCAGCTCAACCTTTTGCGACAAGGCAAACGCCTTGGCTTGCAGCATGGGGTTTAGCTCAAACACTTCGGTCTTATAGTCCAACGGTGGTTTTTCGTTGGGGCCTTTGGTGTTGATGCCGATGTAACCAGTCGGCCAATCTTTGGGCACATCCCGCGAATCAAGCTCCCATTGGGTGCCGAATTCCACCAGGTAATGCGCCCAGGCGGCGGTGCCGATGGTGCCGTGCTTGGGGTTGATGCCGGCGATGCCGGCGATCAGAAAGTAGCTCTGGCGCAGGTCGAATTTGGGCGACAGCGCCAAGGCCAGCGTCGAGGCGGCGGCGTTGGTCTGGCCCATGCCGGTGACGAGCAGGCAAACGTCTTGGGTGTTGCAGCGGATGGCCGGGTAATCAGCCGAGAGGCCGGGTACGCGCACTTCTTGCTTGAGTTCCAGGCGGTCAATCCAGGTTTGCGCCTCGGGGGCAAACATGGTGATCAGCATCACTTTGGGCTTGATCGGCGCGGTGTCAGCCAACACCACGTGGGGCAGCAGGGCCAGGCCAACGGCCAGCGAGAGACGGGTAAACGCTTTCATCTAATACTCCTTGATCAGAATTGGTAGCCGACGCCGGCGTAGTAGCCCCAGCCATCGGAGCGGGCGCGGAAGTTACCCTCGCCGAAATTCAACTCACTGCCATCATCCCAGTTGCCGCCGTTGTGAAAGTAACGGCCCACCAGGGTAAAACGCAGGTGCGTGAACGAGTACAACAGCACGTTGGTGGCCACCAGCGAGTTGGCGGTGCGCGCAACATTGTCTTTGTGCAGGTCCGAGCCAAAATCGTAGTTGGTGAAGCCGATATAGGTCAGCGACGCGCCGTTGTCGAAGCTGCTGATGGGCACGATGTACTTCATTTGCGCGCGGTAGCCATCCCACGAGTATTCATTGCTCGCGCCATAGTTTTCCCACTGGTAGCGCCCGTAAAAGTTGGCCGACAGGTTAACGCGCGAGTGGGTGTCAATATCGGTGCCGAGGCCGCTGTACAGGGTGTTGGCACGGTTGGACGTATTACTGCCGTGGTCGTAGATCCAGTCAAACGCTACGTACCATTCCTTGAACGGGCCGATCGCCAGGCTGCGTCCTGCGAGGTAGTCGATGGAGATGCGCGGCTCGTGTTCCATAAACAGCGGCGAGCCATGGTCCCACGCGCCTTTGTCATTACTGTTACCGATGCCGAGAATCTTCGGCACGTCTACATAGCCGTACAACTCGAACGGCCCTTTGCGGCCGAAGTACTCGTATTCCAGGTACACGTCATCGGACGGCTTGGGGCTGAAGCTGATGTCTTTGCTGCCGATCAGCGTCAGGTCCTGGTTGAACCAGTCTGACAGGTACGCGCCTTTTTTCGCCGGGCTGGCTTCGGCAGGCTTGGTTTCAGGGCTAAGGGTTTCGCCCTGTGCTGAGTCATTGACGGGTGCCTCCTGCGCCAAAATGGGTGCGCTGAGTACTCCCGTAACGGCAGCCAGCAGCAGGGAAACGCCAAAGGAAGTAGCCGACGCAGGGCTCCTGGAGGTGGGGTGCATTAAAAATCCCTATTCGTACGCGGTTTGAACCCGATTACTCGGGCAAAGAAGAACTCGGCTGCCAAGTTCGTTCCGCAAACGTTTGCACAGGCTGTACCAACTTTGCTCAATCGCTTGAATGAAATGAAAAAAAGGTGAATTAGTCGACCTTTTGATCAGAAATGACTGGGTGTCAATTTATCGAGGCGGTTGAACAACTGCATCGCGGTTTCGCGGCGATACTCACTCGGCGTCTGGTTCGTTTCGATGCGAAAGTGCCGGTTGAAGTTGGACAGGTTGGCGTAGCCCACTTCAAAGCAAATGTCGGCTACCGACATCTCGCTTTGCAGCAACAGCCGGCACGCGCGCTGCACGCGGAACTTGCGCATCAGGTCGATAAAACCGTGGCCGGTGTTGCGCTTGAAGAAGCGTGAGAAGCCCGGTTCGCTCATCTCCAGTTGCTGCGCGATCACTGACAGGCGCACATCGCCGGTCAGCTCCGTCATCAGGTAATCGAACGCTTTGTTGATGCGCTCTGCGCTGCGCGCATCCAGCGTCGGGGCATAGCAGGGGCTGGCCAGCGCCTGAACCTGATGCGCGGGGGCGGTGTTCAAGCGGTCGAGCAATTGCAGGAACAGGATCAGCCGTTGCAGGCCGTGGGCCTTGCCGATGTGTTCCATCAACCGCGCGGCCTGCAGCGCCGTGTCGCCGCTGAATTGCAAGCCGCGCCGGGCCTGTTCGAACAACGGCTGCAAGTCGCCGAGTTCCGGCAGGATTTTGCGCAAGGCGAGGAGGGCGGCGCCGTCGAATTGCAGCACCACATCGCGCCCGCTCAGGTGTTCGCCGGGAGCCAGCTCGCCGATCCAGTCATGCGGCAGGTCTGGGCCGATCAGCGCAACGTGCCCGGCACTGAACGCGCCAATATAGTCGCCCGCCACCAATTTGCCGCTGCCTTGGCGGATCAGGTGAATTTCGAATTCGGGGTGGTGGTTCCAGCGCGCCAGGTCGTAAGGGTAGTCGTGTTCGAACCAGCGGAAGCAGTGGTCCGGTTCGGGCAGGATGACTTCGAGTTCGGCAGGCCGGTGTTCGAACAGTTTGGCGCGACTGATGGGCATGCTGATGCCTCTTTTATTGTTGGATGACGCCAAAATACGCGCCTTGCCACGCTGAGTGCTACCCCCCGATTCGACCGGCACTGATACTTTTTTGATCCGTGCGCCCCGGTTAAAAAAGTACCAGCCATGCATTCGTCATTCGTTTGTGAGGGCATCGGCAAGCTGCTGTAATCGGCGCTCAACAACAAAAACAACAGGTGGAAACCGCCATGCTCCTGACCTGCAAAGCCAAGTTCCCGCAAGCGCTGTTCCTGCTCTCTGGCCTGGCGCTGGGCATGCCCAGCTACGCTGCCGACACCGTGACCATCGCCACGGTCAACAACAGCGACATGATCCGTATGCAGCGCCTGTCCAACGTGTTCGAAGCGCAGCACCCGGGCATCAAGCTCAACTGGGTGGTGCTCGAAGAAAACGTACTGCGCCAGCGCCTCACCACCGACATTGCGACCGAGGGCGGGCAGTTCGATGTGCTGACCATCGGCACCTACGAAACCCCGCTGTGGGGTGCCAAACATTGGCTGGAGCCGCTGACGCAACTGCCGGCTGACTACGACGCCGATGATATTTTCCCTTCTGTGCGCCAGGGCCTGTCGGTCAACGGCACCCTGTACGCACTGCCGTTCTATGGTGAAAGCACTGTCACCTACTACCGCACCGACCTGTTTAAACAAGCCGGCCTTAGCATGCCGGCGCACCCCACCTGGAGCCAACTCGGTGAATTCGCCGCCAAGCTCACCGCAAAGGACAAAGACCAATATGGCCTGTGCCTGCGTGGCAAAGCCGGTTGGGGCGAGAACATCGCGCTGCTCAGCACCATGGCCAATGCCTTTGGCGCGCGGTGGTTCGACGAGCAGTGGAAGCCGCAATTGACCAGCCCCGAGTGGACGGCGGCCGCCAACTTCTACGTCAACACGCTGAAGCAATATGGCCCACCGGGCGCGTCCAGCAACGGCTTCAACGAAACCCTGGCGCTGTTCAACAGCGGCAAATGCGCGATCTGGGTCGATGCCAGCGTCGCCGGTTCTTTCACCACCGACAAAAGCCAGAGCAAAGTCGCAGACAGCGTAGAGTTCGCCGCGGCACCCACCGAAGTCACCGACAAAGGTTCTTCCTGGTTGTACGCCTGGTCCCTGGCGATCCCGGCCACCTCCAAGCATAAGGACGCCGCCAAGGCGTTCATCACGTGGGCAACGTCCAAGGACTACATTCAGTTGGTGACCGATAAAGAAGGCATCACCAACGTACCGCCAGGCACGCGCCAGTCGACCTACAGCGAAGCGTATTTGAAAGCCGCGCCGTTTGCTCAAGTGACGTTGCAGATGATGAAGCACGCCGACCCCGCGCACCCATCGGCCCAGCCCGTGCCATATGTGGGCATCCAGTACGTGACGATCCCTGAGTTCCAGGCCATCGGTACTTCGGTTGGCAAGCTGTTCTCGGCGGCGCTTACCGGCGGCATGACGGTTGAACAGGCGTTGCTCGCCGCCCAGTCCACCACCGAGCGCGAGATGAAACGCGCCGGTTACCCGAAGTGATTTTTACAGGACACCGCCATGAAACGACTCGAAGGTAAAAGTGCACTGATCACCGGATCGGCGCGGGGTATCGGCCGTGCGTTTGCTCAAGCCTATATTGCTGAAGGCGCGACGGTTGCCATCGCCGATATTGACCGGCAACGCGCTGAGGCCACCGCAGCCGAGCTTGGCCCTCAGGCCTACGCGGTGGCGATGGACGTCACCGACCAAGCCTCCATCGACGCGGCGATTGCTGCCGTGGTGGCGCAGGCCGGCAAGCTGGATATTTTGATCAACAATGCGGCACTGTTCGACTTGGCGCCCATCGTCGACATCACCCGCGACAGCTATGCGCGGCTGTTCTCGATCAACGTCGCGGGCACGCTGTTCACGCTGCAAGCGGCTGCCCGGCAGATGATTAGCCAGGGGCACGGTGGCAAAATCATCAACATGGCCAGCCAGGCCGGGCGTCGGGGCGAGGCGTTGGTGGCGGTGTATTGCGCGACCAAGGCGGCGGTGATCAGCCTTACGCAGTCGGCGGGGCTGAACTTGATCAAGCAAGGCATCAACGTTAATGCCATCGCGCCGGGTGTGGTCGATGGCGAGCATTGGGACGGCGTGGATGCGCTGTTCGCCAAGCATGAAGGTTTGGCGCCTGGCGAGAAGAAGCAGCGGGTGGGCGCTGAGGTGCCGTTCGGGCGCATGGGCACGGCGCAGGACCTGACCGGCATGGCGGTGTTCCTGGCCTCGAAGGAGGCCGATTATGTGGTGGCGCAGACCTACAACGTCGATGGCGGTAATTGGATGAACTAAGGCCAGGTCAGTTGAGGCGGCGCTTCTCAGATCAAGATCAAAAGCGTAAAAGCGCTTTCTGTGGGAGCGGGCTTGCTCGCGATGCAGGCACCTCGGACCAGCAGGTACACCGCGTTGACTGCATCGCGAGCAAGCCCGCTCCCACATTTGAATTCTCATGAGGTTTGATCAAAACGTTAGTCGGCAAAACTGCGGTCAAAAAAATACACCGCGCCAGGCTTCAGGTTCTCCACCGTTGCCTGTGGCCGGCCGCCTTCGCCATGCTTCTTGCGCCCCGTCTCACGCAAATACCCCGCCTCAGTCAGCTTCAACAAACGCTGGCGAATACTGGTCTTCAACACCGGCCGCGCCAGCACCAGCGAAAAAATCGTGGTGGCTTGCGGCGCACTGAATTCATCGCCCAGAAACATCAACGGCAAACTGCTGTACAGCGACTTGGAAAACAGCCGTTCCTGCACCGCCGCCACGATCAGGTTGTGGTCGAACGGCAGCTTGATACTGCCGTCCGCCACCGCGTTCAGCGCAGACCATTGCTGATGCTCAGCCAAGCTGACCTCCGCGGCGACGATCGCCAGGTAGTAAGTCGACGACGACCAGCAACGCGGGTCACGAAACGCGTCGCCCACCGTGCCGACTTGCTCGCACCAGGCCAGCTCAAAGCCCACCTTGTCACTGGCGCGTAAACGCTCCACCGCATCCTTGAGGCTCAGATCTTGCACGCCGCCGTTCACGACCACGCCGGGTAACGCCCAGTGCCCGGCGAAGGGCTCGGCTTCGCGTTTGTTCAGCAGCAGCATCAACTCCCCGCGGGTGCGGCAATAAAACAATACGCACAGGTCGACAGTGTGCAGGTAGGCGCTAAGTGGCATGGGAGGTCCTTATGAACAGTGGCGGGGTACAGTCTAACGGATCGAACAGGTATGTCATGTACTTGCACCAACACCCATAACCAAATGTTTCTTGCAATGAAAGTACATGACGTGTACTTTTGTTTTCAGGCCACAGGAGAACCGTCATGACCCTCGCAAAAACTGCCATCGCCTCATTCGACGTCGACGCCCAGAAGAGCTTCACGCCGCTGTGCCCCGACGAGTTACCGGTGGCCGGTGGTGACCAGATAGGCGCAGAGCTCAACTTCATGGCCAGCCTTGCCGGCCATCGCGTGGGCAGCAAAGACGCCCACACCCCGCACGCGTCGTGGGTGGTCGCGCAGCACAGCGAGATGCTGCAACCCACAGGCCTGGCGCACGCCGATGTCACTTGGGTCAGCCACTGCGTGCCGGGCACCGAGGGTTTTACGTTGTTGGACGAATTGCCCAGCCCTTATGACTACGACTACTTCATCTGGAAAGGCGTCGAGCCCGACTTTCACCCCTACGGCGCCTGCTACCACGACCTGCACGACAAGCTGTCGACGGGCGTCATCGAGTATTTGAACGCCCAAGGCGTCAGCCGCGTGATCGTTGGCGGCCTGGCGCTCGACTACTGCGTCAAGACCACCGCGTTGCAACTGCTCAAGGCTGGTTTTGACGTGGTGCTGCACGTGCCGGCGTGCCGCGGTATCACCGAGGAGGGCGGCGTGCAGGCGGTGAATCAATTGCTCAAGGCCGGTGCCGTGATCAGCCGCACCCGCGAAGAACTGGCCGCGATGGCCACGCGCTAAGGAGAAACACGATGGAAAGTGCATACGACTACGAATCCCCGGTGATCCAGGGTTTGCTCGACACCGACTACTACACCTTCACCATGATGCAGGCGGTGTTGCACCAGCACCCGAACGTCGATGTGGAATACAACTTCATCGTGCGCTCCAAGGAAAAGCTCGGCCACCTGATTCCACAACTGCGCGATGAGCTGGAAAAACTCGCCGGGTTGCACATGCGCGAAGGCGAGTTGCGCTTTCTGTTCAACCCGCGTTTTCGCGAATACCTGACCCCGGATTACGAGCGCTTCCTTGGCCTGTTCCGCTTCAACCTGCGCTACATCCAGGTGAGCGAGGTCGACGGCCAACTGAACATCCGCGTGGTTGGCCCGATGCTGCACTGCATCATGTTTGAGCAACCGGTATTGGCGCTGGTCAGCGAGTTGCGCAACCGCGACAAATACCCCGACGTCAGCCTGGAAGATGTCACCCGCAAGCTCTACCAGAAGTTCGACTGGCTGGAGAAAAACCTCAGCCGCGACGAACTCGCCGATCTGCGCGTCTCTGATTTTTCGACGCGCCGACGCCTGTCATTCAAGGCCCAGCGCGAAGTGGTGGACATCATGCGCCGCGACTTCCCCGGCCAATTCGTCGGCACCAGCAACGCGCACCTGGCGTATGAGTTCGACCTGCCGCTGATCGGCACCATGGCCCACCAATGGATGATGGTGCACCAGCAACTCGGGCGCCTGCGCGAAAGCCAGAACGCCGCCCTGGAAAACTGGGTGCGTGAATACCGTGGGCGCCTCGGGGTTGCGCTGACCGACTGCATCAGCACCGACTTTTTCCTCAAGGACTTTGACCTGTACTTCGCCAAATTGTATGACGGCCTGCGCCAGGACTCCGGCGACCCCATCGTCTGGGCCGATAAAGTGCTGGCGCGTTACGCAGCACTGGGTATCGACCCGATGACCAAGGACCTGATGTTTTCCGACGGCCTGAACTTCGAGAAATGCTTGCCGATCTTGCGTCACGTGCGCGGCAAGGCCAAGTTCGGGTTTGGCATGGGCACCAGTTTGGCCTGTGATGTAGCGGGCGTAGAGCCGTTGAGCATCGTGATGAAACTGGTGCGGGTGCATGGCGAACCGGTGGTTAAGTTTTCCGATGACCCGATCAAGAACGTCTGCGAAGACCCGTCGTTTTTGCAGTATGCGGCCAAGGTATTCAATGTCGGCAGTCTGGAGGTGTGACATGCAAGAGCGTATTGCGCGGGAACTGAATATCGACCGGCAACTGGTCAAGGGCGCTGAAGCCAACGAAATCCAGCGGCGCATCGACTTTATCAAGGCCACCTTGCGCAGCGCAGGCAGCAAGGCGCTGGTGCTGGGCATCAGCGGCGGAGTGGACTCACTCACGGCGGGCCGCCTGTGCCAGCTTGCCGTCGAGCAACTGCGCGCCGATGGCTATGCCGCGCGTTTTATCGCCATGCGCCTGCCCTATAAAACCCAAGCCGATGAGCGTGACGCGCAAGCCTCACTGGCGTTCATCAAACCGGACCACATCGACACCTTGAATATCGCCGCCAGCGTCGATGGCCTGATGGCCAGCCTCACCGCTACCGCCGCCAGCGCCGCGCAGGTCGACTTCATCAAAGGCAACGTCAAGGCGCGCAGCCGGATGATCGCGCAATACGCCGTGGCCAACCTGCACAATGGCCTGGTGGTCGGCACCGACCACGGCGCCGAAGCGTTGATGGGCTTCTTCACCAAATTCGGCGACGGCGCCTGTGACCTGGCACCGCTGTCGGGCCTGACTAAAACCCAAGTGCGCTTGCTCGCCATAGCCCTCGGCGCACCGGCAAACCTGGTGCACAAGCAGCCCACCGCAGACCTTGAAGAACTGGCGCCGGGCAAGGCCGATGAACAGGCGTATGGCTGCACCTATGCAGAGATCGACGCCTACTTGATGGGTGAGCCGGTGAGCGAGCGGGTGAGGCAGATTGTGCAGGCCGCGTACAGCAAGACCGCACACAAACGCGCGCTGCCAATTACCCCGGCCTGATCGTGATGATGATCGTTCCCATGCTCCGCGTGGGAATGCACCCCGTGACGTTCTGCGTCACCCCGTGCAGCACTCAACGCTCAATCGACCGGCTCCACCGCGCATTCCACTCTGGCCGCGCCTGGTTGACCTGGTCCCAATCAATCGAAATCGCCGTTTGCAGGTAACCCTGCATCGCCTCTACCCGCGCGCGGGTTTTGTCGGTGGTCGGCGTGGTCGGGTTCGAGGGTATCTGGTCACCTTCTTCCAGCGCCGGCGCTTGAGCTTCGGCGGTCAGCAGGAACGCCGCCAGTTTTTGCGCCAGTTCCGGCTGGTCATTACGCGCAATCACGCATTCGGCGACGTTCAGCACCACCGCGCCTTCCTTGGGCTGCGCATATTCCATGGGCACGCCCAAGAGTTTTTGCGTGGCGACCTGCGTGGGCGTCAGCGGGAAGAGGGCGGCTTCGTCGGTTTGCACCATCTCGGAGATTTTTGCCGAGCTGGCGATGTATTCCAGCACATTCGGCCCGACGGTTTTTGGCCAGGCCTTGAAGCCCGGTTCCACATTGGTTTCGGAACCGCCCTGAATACGGTTGAACATTAAAAAACCGTGCAGGCCGAAGGTCGAGGAGGCCAGGGACTGGAACACTACCTTGTCCTTGAAGCGCGGGTCGGCCAGGTCCATCCACGAGGTCGGTGCGGCCCAGCCGTTTTCCTTGAACATCTTGGCGTTGTAGCCCAGGCCGGTAACGCCGAGGGTTACCGCCACGGCCTGGTCCTTGATTCTGGCCTTGGCCGGGATTTGCTCCAGCGTCGGGCCTGGCGCCAGGGTGTCGCACAGGCCCATCGAGATGGCGCGGTACATGATGCCGTCGTCAAGGAACATCACGTGCAGTTGCGGGTTGTCTTTGTTGGCCTGGACCTTGGCGAGGATGTCCGACGAGGTGCCGGGCACGATCACCACTTTGACGTTATTGGCTTTCTCGAACGCGGGCAGCACCTTGTCGGCGTACACCCGTTCCATGGTGCCGCCGTTCATGCCCAAGTACAGCGTCGGCGCAGCATGGGCGGTGGCCGCGAGCAGCGCGAGGGGCAAGCAGGACAGCGCGATACGTGTGTTCATGGAGGTTTTTCCTCTCAGGCATGGAAACGACGGATGGAAAACGCTTCGATCGGTTGGCGGCTGGCGCCCAGGCAGACAATCTCTGCCAGGCCTCGCCGACGGCGGGGCCGAGCTGGAACCCGGCGCCGGCAAAGCCGAAACCGTGCAGCAGGCCGGGTTGGGTGCTGCTGGGGCCGATCACCGGTTCATGATCGGGTAAATAACCTTCGGTGCCGCTCCAGGTGCGAATCGCCTGAGCGCCTTTGAGGAACGGGTACAGTTCGCCGGCATTGCGCAAAATCTCCAGCACCGCCGCCTGCCCGGGCCGTGCCTGTTGCGGGCCGAGGGCAAAGCCGCGACCGCCGCCGAGGATGCAATTGCCCCGCGCCACTTGCCGCGCATAAATCCCGCCACCTTCAACGCCGGTGCTCACGTTCATCACCACCGCCAAGGGTTCGGTGACCAGCATCGCCGGGTGCGCCGAGGTGATCGGCACGGGCTCGGCAAATTGCGCGGCCACGCTGCCGGCCCAGGCGCCGGCGCAGTTCAGCAGCCAGGGCGCTTGCAGGTGCAGGCTGTTGGCGCAGTGCACGTTAAATAGATGGCTGTCGTGTTCGATGGCAATCACCTCGGCCTGCTCAAAGACAGACGCGCCGAAGCGCTGCGCCGCCCGCGCGAAGGCGGGCGATACCAAGCGTGGGTTGGCGTGACCGTCTTCGGGGCACAACGACGCGCCCACCGCCACATCGCCCACCCACGGGAACCGTGCGCGTAGCTCGGCGTGATCGAGCAGTTGCAAGCCCAGGCCGAAGCCGCGCGTGTGCGCGGCATAAGCCTGCAGCGCGGCGAAATCTGCAGGGCTGCGGGCCAATTTCAAATGCCCGCAGCGCACGTATTCGCCATCAATGCCGATCAAGTTCGGCAAGTCAGCCCACAACTGATGGGCGCGCTGCGACAGCGGCAATTGATGCAACGGCCGACCCTGGCGTCGCACGCCGCCGTAATTCACACCACTTGAGTGCGAGCCGCAAAAGTCGCGCTCCACCAGTGCCACACGCTGGCCTTTTTGCGCGAGCATTAACGCTGCAGACGCGCCGACAATCCCGCCGCCCAGTACGATCACGTCGATCATGGCTGCACCTCAACACCAAACGGCAATGGCTTGATTGGCGCCTGGCCACGCAAACGGCCGACGTTTTGAATGCCTCGGCCACTGCGCTCGGCGATAATCTCTGCCGCCGCCAACCCGCACATCCGCCCTTGGCAACGGCCCATGCCGACCCGGCAATGCGCTTTGACCCGGTTGATTTCCCAGTGACCTTCGTCCACCACAGCGCGCACATCGCCTGCGCTGACCTCCTCGCAGCGGCACAGGATCAACTCATCCGGCGCTTGCGCAGCCCATTGTTCAGGGAAGGGGAACGCGGTTTCCAGGCCATCGCGAAAGCGTTGGATGCGCGCCAATTGCTGCTCCAGCACAGCCGAACGGCGCAGGTCGATGCTGATGCGCGCATCTTCCAATACCGCCAATGCCGCGCGCTCACCGGCCATCTGCGCCGCGTCCGCGCCCATGATTGCCGCGCCGTCGCCCGCCAGGTAAACCGCGCTGACACTGCTGCGCCCGGCGCTGTCGCGCAGCGGTAACCAGGCGCGGTTCAAGCGGTTCCAGGCGAATTCACAGCCGAGCAAGTCCGCCAGTTGCGTCTCGCTGCGCAAGGCATCGGCGAAGGCCACCGCATCGCAGGCCAGCGTGTGTTCGCCCCAACGAATGCCGCTGACGCGTTGCTCGCCGTCGATGTGCTTGAGCGTCGCGCCCTGATGCACGGGCACGCCATGCGCGGTCAGCCAGGCGCGGTAATACATGCCTTTGGCCAAGGTCGCCGGTTGCCCAAGCAGCGCCGGCAGCGCTCGGCATTGGGCACTGAATGGGGCGCTGTCGAGCACCGCCACCACGGTGGCCCCCGCTTTGGCGTACTGGTACGCGACCAGGTACAGCAACGGCCCGCTGCCACACAACGCGACCCGCTCGCCGATGGCGCAGCCCTGATACTTCAAGGCGATTTGCGCCGCACCCAGGCTGTACACGCCGGGCAAGGTCCAGCCCGGCACCGGCAGAATGCGGTCGGTGGCGCCGGTGGCGACAATGATTTGCGAATACTCGATGCTCTCGGCGCGGCCGTTGTTGAGCAGGTCGAGGCGCCCGTCCTCGGCATTCCACACCAGGGTTTCGGGCCGGTAATCGATCAGCGGCGCCAGTGCGTCCAGGGTGCGATGCACGGCTTGGGCCTTGCTCGCTTCAAACCCGTAAATCTGCTTGGCCGTACGTTGAAACCCTAACGGTTGCCGGCGATAAATCTGCCCGCCACCGCGCAGGCTTTCATCGATCAGGCACGCGTTGATGCCATGGTCGAGCAAGGTGCGCGCCGCACTGATACCCGCCGGGCCTGCGCCGACAATCACCACCGGCTTCATGGCTGGCGCCCCGGGTCACGGCTGATCGCCTGGCCCGCTTGCAGCAGCGTCGAACACGCGCGCACACGCCGCCCGTCTTCAAGGCGCACCCAGCAATCCTGGCACGCGCCCATCAGGCAGAAGCCGGCGCGACGTTCGGCGCTGAAATCGCTGCCGCGCAGGTGCTCGGCGCAGGTCAGCACGGCGGTCAGCAGGGTGTCGCCGAGCAAGCCCGTGGCCGGTTGCCCGTCGAGGGTGAAGGCTAGCACTGGGCGGTTGGTTTCGGCCAATCGTTTGAATAACGCCATCAGTGTTTCCCCACCAGCACGCGGTCGAGGCCATAAACCCGGTCGAGCACAATCATCGTCGCTGCGGTGAGTGCGATCACCAACGCGGAGACCGCCGCCATCATCGGGTCGATGGACTCGGTGGCGTACACGTACATGCGCACCGGCAGGGTTTGCGTGGCCGGTGAACTGACGAAAATCGACAGGGTTACTTCATCGAAACTGTTGATAAACGCCAGCAGCCAGCCACCGGCCACGCCGGGTAAAATCATCGGCAGCGTGATCAGGCGAAACAGCGTAAAGCGGCTCGCACCCAGCGACTCCGCCGCCTGTTCGGCACTGCGGTCAATGCCGATGGCCGCTGCCAGCACCAGGCGCAGCACGTAAGGCGTAATGATCACCACGTGGGCGAGCATCAGCCAGGTGAAGCTGCCGTTGACGCCCATCAGCGCAAACACGCGCAGCATCGCCACGCCCAACACCAAGTGCGGGATGATGATCGGCGACAGAAATAACGCGCTGAAAAAGTTGCGCCCCGGAAACTGATAACGGCTGATCGCCAAGGCGGCCGGCACTGCAATCAACGTCGCCAGGCTGGCAGCGGTAAACGCCAGAATCAGGCTGTTATAGAACGCCTGGATAAAATCGGCACGCTCAAACACTGCGCGAAACCAGCGCAGGGATAAGCTCGACGTGGGAATGCTCAAGGTGTTCTCCGGGGTGAACGCCACCAGGCACACCACCACCAGCGGCGCCATCATGAACAGCACCACCAGGCCATGAAAACCGAGCGCCAAAGGACCGTTTCTAGGCATGCGCTTAAACCCCCAAGGACTTTTTGTAGCGGCTTTCGACCATGCGGTTCCAGCTCAACATGATCAGCAGGTTGACCAGCAGCAGCACCACCGCAATCGTCGCGCCCATCGGCCAGTTGAGTTCCGACAGGTACTGGTCATACACCACCGTGGCGACCATTTTCAGGCGTCGCCCACCGAGCAGGCCGGGGATTGCAAAGGAGCTGGCGGCGAGGCCGAACACGATCAAGGTGCCGGACAACACGCCAGGCATCACTTGCGGCAAGACGATTTTGCGCATCACCGTGGCCTGGCTCGCGCCCAGCGATAAAGCTGCCTGTTCAGCCGACGGGTCGAGCTTTTGCAGGGAGGTCCACACCGGAATAATCATGAACGGCAGCATCACGTGCACCAGTGCGATGATCACCGCGAACGGCGTGTACAGCAGCTTCACCGGGCGCCCGCCCAACGCCTGAATGACTTGGTTGACCAGCCCGTCGGCGCCGAGCAAGAGGCTCCAGCCGAAAGCCCGCACCACCACCGAGATCAGCAGCGGCGTCAGAATCAGGATCAAAAATATCGAGCGCCACGCGTGCCCATGCGGCTGAGGATGTAGGCTTCGGGCACGCCGATCACCACGCAGAGCAGGGTCACCAGCGCGCTGATCCAGAAGGTGCGCCAGAAAATCTCGTAGAAGTACGCGTCGCTGAACAGCGCCAGGTAATGCGCGAAGGTCCACTCATCGGCCTTCACGCCCACTTGGTAGTCGAACACGTTGAATGACAACACCAGGGTCATCACCAGCGGCAGGATCAACAACCCGCTGAACAGCAGCAGCGCCGGCAACGACAACAGATAACCGCGGCTCATGCGTGCACCTCATCCGTCGCCAGCACGCGCAGCAGGCCGTCTTGCCAGTCCATGCCGACAAGCACGCCGCGAGCCAGCGGCGCGCTGCCGTCGTTGCTGCGCACCACGGTGATTTCACCAAGCGCGCTGTGAATGCGGTACAGCCATTGGCTGCCGAAGAAATAGCGGTCCAGCACGTTGCCTTGCAAGCGCCCAGTGCCTGCGCCCACCAGTTGGATTTTTTCCGGGCGCAGGCTCAGGGTCAGCTCGCCGTCGCCGCCTTCGTGACGCACTTGCGGGGTGCCGAGGTCGTCGTAGTCACCGGGCAGCAGGTTGGCCTTGCCGACGAAATCCGAAATAAACCGCGTGCGCGGGTGTTCATACAGCGTGTACGGCGCGTCGATCTGGGTGACGCGCCCGGCGTGCATCACCACCACGCGGTCGCTGATCGACAGCGCTTCGGCCTGGTCGTGGGTGACCATCAATGTGGTGATGCCGACGGCGCACTGGATGCGGCGGATTTCAAACTGCATCTCTTCGCGCAAGTTAGCGTCAAGGTTGGACAGCGGTTCATCGAGCAGCAACACCGGCGGTTCGATCACCAGGGCGCGAGCCAGGGCCACGCGCTGGCGCTGGCCGCCGGACAGTTCGCGTGGGTAGCGCTCGGCGTGTTCGGCCAGGCGTACCAGTTCCAGCACGCTTTTAACCTTGCCGGCGATCTCGTCCGCCGGCACCTTGCGCATCTTCAGGCCGAAGGCAACGTTGTCGCGCACACTCATGTGCGGGAACAGCGCGTAGCTCTGGAAGACCACGCCCAAGCCACGGCTGGCGGGTTTGGCGTGGGTAATGTCGCGGCCATCCAGGAGGATTTGCCCGCCGCTGACATCAACAAAACCGGCGATCATTTGCAGCGTGGTGGTTTTGCCGCAGCCCGAGGGGCCGAGCAAGGAAACGAACTCGCCTTTTTCCACCGCAAGGTCGGTTGCGACCACTGCATGCACGGCGCCGTAGCGTTTGCTCAAGGCGTTGAGTTGGAGAAATGCCATGCCTGCGTTCCACCTTTTTTGAGTCGCGTCGAAACGCGCTTTTTTGTTTTGGGCAGATGCGAAAAGTAGTTCGGGTGCGTTGGCGCTCGATCTTGAGTCGGCTGCGGCCTGTGTTTATTTCGCCCCTGTGGACGCAGATTAGGACGAAGACTAGGATGGGCGAAAGACGGTATTTCACTGGATGAACTACTATTTTCAGTTTTATTCATTCACCAGAATATTCTGCGAGAAACACGTTTATGGATTCCACTGAGCGGAATGAAACAGCGAAAGAAGTGGGCGCGGGTGGCGTCTCCCGGTTGTTTGCCGTGCTGCGCAGTTTGGGCGCGGTGCCCGAAGGCGGCGAACGCGTTACGCAGCTTGCGCAACAAGTCGGTCTTTCGCAGCCCACCACACACCGCCTGCTGCGCAGCCTGATGGACGAAGGTATGGTTGAGCAGGACGCGCGCAGCAAGCGCTACCGCCTGAGCCTGGAGTTCTTCGCGCTGGCGGCGAACGCCGGCAAAACCGGCAACCTGCGCGACCTTGTGCGGCCGAGCCTGTTGCGCCTGAGTGCGTCATTGGGCGATTCGCTGTTCCTGCTGGCGCGCAGCGGCTTTGATGCGATCTGCCTGGACCGCAGCGAAGGCCCGTACCCGATCCGCACCTTCACCGGTGACATCGGCGGGCGCGTGGCATTGGGCGTGGGGCAGGGCAGCCTGGCGATTTTGGCGTTTTTGCCGGAAGAAGAGCGCGAGACGGTGATCCGCTACAACCTGCCACGGCTCAAGGATTTCCACCTGTACGACGAAGTGCTGTTGCGCTCGGAGGTCGAAAACGTGCGGCGCTTGGGGTACGCGGCGCGCAATACCGGGGTGCTGGAAGGCATGGCCGGCTTGGCCGTGCCGATTCTGAATCGGGATGGGCATGCGGTCGCGGCGTTGAGCGTGGCAACCATCAGTGACCGGCTAGGCCCGAGCCGGTTGCCGATGGTGGTGGAATTGCTCAAGCGCGAGGCCGCGGCGATTGGGCCGCGGATCAATCCGTTCGATCCGACATTGCGCAGGCCGTCGCAAACCTTCGGCGCATAGCCCTGCGCTCATTAAACGCTCAAGCCGAACGCGGTCAAGTGTGGGAGCGGGCTTGCTCGCGATGGCATCAACGCGGTGTGCCTGAGGGTCCGAGGTGCCTGCATCGCGAGCAAGCCCGCTCCCACACTTGACCGTGTTTTGATCGTTCCCCTCAACCATGAGTACAGCAAAATGCTATCCACTTACGGTATAAACCTCGGACGCTTTAGTGTTTCGAGGCCCCGTTTTTAATGCAAATCCCTCTACAACGCCCACTGTGGCAGATCTACCTGATCTTTCTGGCGCCGATGGTGCTGTCGAACTTTTTGCAGAGCTTTTCCGGCACCCTTAATGGCATCTATGTCGGGCAAATGCTCGGTACTCAGGCGCTGGCGGCGGTGTCGGGGATGTTCCCCATCGTATTTTTCTTTATTGCCTTGGTGATCGGTTTGGGGGCGGGCGCTTCGGTGCTGATCGGTCAGGCCTGGGGCGCTGAGGAAACCGCCATGGTCAAGGTGATCACCGGCGCCACGCTGACCCTTGGCGCGCTGGTGGGGTTGATCGCGGCGGTGCTTGGCAGCCTGTTTGCGCGCCCGGCGTTGCAGGCACTGGGCACGCCGGTTGACGTTCTGGACGATGCGGTCGGTTATGCCCAAGCGATGATGCTGATCATGCCGCTGCTGCTGGTGTTTATTCTCTACACGCAACTGCTGCGCGGTGTCAGTGACACGGTCTCACCGTTGTTGGCATTGATGGTCTCGACGTCTGTCGGCCTGTTGCTGACCCCGGCGCTGATTCGCGGCTGGATCGGCTTGCCGCCGCTGGGCATCCAAAGTGCGGTGTACGCGGGGCTGGTCGGTAACGCCTCGGCGATGCTGTTTCTGATACTGCGCCTGCGCCATAAAAAGCATGTGATGGCGCCGGACCGTGAGCTGCTCGCCGCGTTGCGCCTGGACCGCGTAATCCTCGGTAAAGTCTTGCGCATCGGCCTGCCGACCGGCTTGCAGATGGTGGTGCTGTCGCTGTCGGAGCTGGTCATCCTGGCCTTGGTCAACAGCCACGGCTCTCAGGCTACGGCGGCCTATGGCGCGGTGACGCAGATCGTCAATTACGTGCAGTTCCCGGCGCTGTCGATTGCGATTACCGCCTCGATCCTCGGTGCCCAAGCCATTGGCGCCGGGCGCTTGGAGCGGGTCGGGCCAATTTTGCGTACCGGGCTGTTGATCAACCTGTGCCTCACCGGTGGCCTGATCGTGCTCGGGTATTTAATGTCGCACTGGTTGTTGGGCCTGTTCATTACTGACGCCGATGCGCGGGTCAAGGCCGAACACCTGCTGCACATTATGTTGTGGAGCGTGCTGGTATTCGGTTTTCAGGCGGTGGTGGGCGGGATCATGCGCGCCAGCGGCGTGGTGCTGATGCCGGTCGCGATCTCGATTTTTTGTGTGCTCTGCGTTGAGCTGCCGATGGCGTATGTGTTCAACGCACATTTTGGTCTGGAAGGGGTGTGGATGGCGTTTCCGGTCACCTACCTGGCGATGCTGGCGCTGCAGACCGCGTATTACCGGCTGGTGTGGCGGCATAAGCAGATCAAGCGGTTGGTGTAATAAAAGTTGCCCACATTCAGTGGCAGAAGGCGTTTAAGTCATGGCAAACCCCTACGCCGAGTTGTTCCAGGCCCCTGGTGCTCGCGCTTTTGTACTGGCCGGCATGCTTGCCCGCATGCCGATCTCCATGGTCGGCATCGGCTTGATCACCATGCTTTCCCAGGTTCACGGCGGCTTCGGTTTGGCGGGCGTGGTGGCGGCCGTATTTGCCCTGGCCACGGCGTTTTGCGCGCCGCAGGTGTCGCGCTGGGTAGACCGCTACAGCCAGGGCAAGGTAGTGCCGATAGCCGCGCTGATCGGCGGTGGGTCGTTGTTACTGCTGTTGGTGTGCACCCGTTTGCAGGCGCCGGAGTGGACGTTGTTTGTGTTCGCCGCGCTGGCCGGTTGCATGCCGAACATGTCAGCCATGGTGCGGGCGCGTTGGACCGAGCTGTACCGGGGCCAGCCCGCGCTGAAAACCGCCTTTGCCCTGGAGTCGGTGCTCGATGAGGTGTGTTTCATCATCGGTCCGCCGATTTCAGTCGGGTTAAGCGTTGTGCTGTTCCCGGAAGCCGGGCCTTTGATCGCCGCACTGTTGCTGGCGGTGGGCGTGACCGCTTTTGTGCTGCAACGCGCGACTGAACCGCCCGTGCATGCACACCAGGAGCATCTGGGCGGCTGGTTGATCGCCTCGCCTGCGGTATTGATCTTGATGATTCTGCTGCTGGCCATGGGCATGATCGTCGGCGTGGTGGATGTGGTCAGCGTGGCCTTTGCCCAGCAACTGGGCCAACCGGCGGCGGCGAGTATCGTGCTCTCGGTGTATGCCATCGGTTCGTGCCTGGCAGGGTTGGCGTTCGGCACTCTCAAACTCAAGGCATCGCTGCCCCGGCAGTTTCTGTTCTGCGGCGTGGCCACCGCCTTGACCACCTTGCCATTGCTGCTGGTGACCAATATCCCCGGCCTGGCGGTGGCAATCTTTATTTCCGGACTGTTCTTCGCACCGACGCTGATTGTGTCCATGGCGCTGGTGGAGCAGATCGTAGCGCCGAGCCGCCTGACCGAAGGCATGACCTGGCTGATCACTGGCCTGAGCATCGGCGTGGCCATCGGTGCTGCCAGCTCCGGCTGGATGATCGACCACTTCGGCGCCACCAGCGGGTTCTGGGTGGCGTTGGTTGCGGGTGCGGTGGTGTTTGGCGCTGCGCTGCTGGGGTATCGGCGCTTGGGCTAGTCAGCCAATCGCCGGCGCAGGCTCGGCGCAATGCTGTTGCAAAAACTCATTCAGCGCTTGGCGTGTCAGGTCATTGAGCGTCACTTTTTTGCGGATCGCCGCCAGCGCCGCTGCCAGATGCAGGTCATGGCCGACGCGTACGTTGAACGAACCCTTGCAGGGCTTTTCGGGTGTTTGCCCGAGGGTTTGGCAGGTAGAGAGGTAATCGTCTACCGCCTCACGAAAGGCCACGTCCAGCGCTGCAACGGTGTTGCCTTCATAGCTGACCAATGCCTTGATAAACAGGATTTTGCCGAACAGGCAGTTATCTTCGAGGCTGGCTTCGATAGAGCCGATGTAGCCTTTGTATTTGAGTTGGTTGTTCACTGAATCAGTTCTCCTGACTTCAATTGTTCGATGACCTGGCGCCGAATGTAGTGCTTCAGTTCGTTGCCGGGGTGAGGCTTGTGCAAGCTGATCATCGCACTGGGGTCACCGCTGTCGAATTTGACGCGACTTCCAGCCCCTTCAATTTGTGTGTAGCCAAGCCAACGCAGCAGCGTCACAAGCTCTGGCCAGTTAAAAGCCATGTGCTCATTGAGCAGTTTGGCGAGCAGCTTTTCATTTTTGGACACGGCGTTCCCTGCGTGTAACTAAATGTAGTTGCAAAAGATGGTGTGCGTCAATGCTAACTCGGGCGACCGTGCCGTTGCTGAAATTGATGTAACCCCTGATGACACCTCGCTCCACGCCCTCCATGCGCCGCTAATTTTTCCCCGCCCGGTTCGTTTTATAGGGACGACGTGCCTTTGTGCTTCCTGCCTATTGCTCCGGACTCCAAGAAATGAATGCTGAAGACTCCTTGAAACTTGCTCGCCGGTTTATCGGGTTGCCCCTGGAAAAACGCCAGGTATTCCTGCAGGCCTTGCAGAACGAAGGTGTGGATTTTTCAAGGTTTCCGATTCCGGCGGGAGTGGAGGCCGAGGACCGGCAGGCGCTGTCCTACGCGCAGCAACGCATGTGGTTTCTCTGGCAGTTAGACCCGGCCAGCGGCGCCTACAACCTGCCGGGCGCGGTGCGGCTCAAGGGCGCACTCAGCTTGCGCGCGCTGGAGCAAGCGTTCGCCAGCCTGGTGGCGCGTCATGAAACGTTGCGCACGGTGTTCCAGCGCCAGGCCGATGAGCGCCTGGCGCAGGTGGCGTTGGCGCCGTCGCTGGCGGTCGAACAGGTGGACATGAGTGCCCTCGACCTTGCCGCGCGCGAGCAGGCCGTCAACCACGCGGCGACGCGTCAATCGCTGTTGCCGTTCGATCTGGAAAACGGCCCGCTGCTGCGCGTGCAATTGCTCAAGCTCGACGAGCAGGAACACGTGCTGCTGCTGACCCTGCACCACATCGTCTCTGACGGTTGGTCGATGAACGTGCTGATCGACGAATTCATTCGCTTTTACGACGCGCATGAGCGCAGCCAAACGCCGCAATTGCCGGCGCTGCCGATTCAGTACAGCGACTACGCCCTGTGGCAGCGCCGCTGGCTGGAGGCGGGTGAGCAGGCGCGTCAGTTGGCGTACTGGCAAGCGCGTCTTGGCGATGAACATCCGCTGTTGGAATTGCCGACCGATCGTTCTCGCCCGGCCATGCCCAGCTACCAGGGCACGCGCCATAACTTCGCAATCGATGCGGCGTTGGCCGCGCAACTGCGCAGTTGCGCGCAACAGCACAACGTGACCCTGTTCATGCTGCTGTTGGGCGCCTTCAATGTGCTGTTGCATCGTTACACCGGGCAGGGCGACATCCGCGTGGGTGTGCCGATTGCCAACCGCAACCGCAGTGAAGTCGAAGGGCTGATCGGCTTCTTCGTCAACACCCAAGTGCTGCGCACCGAGCTGAACGGGCAGACCCGCGTGTCCGAGTTGCTGCAACATATAAAAGAGCACGCGCTGGGTGCTCAAGCCCATCAGGAACTGCCGTTTGAACGCCTGGTAGAGGCGCTGAAAGTCGAGCGCAGCCTCAGCCACACGCCGCTGTTCCAGGTGATGTACAACCACCAGCCGGTGGTGGCGGACATCGCCTCGGTCAGCACTGCTTCCGGCCTGGAGCTTTCGCTGGTCGAGTGGCAGGGCCGTACGACCCAGTTCGACCTGACGCTGGACACCTATGAAAAGTCCGGCACCTTGCATGCCGCGCTGACCTACGCCAATGACCTGTTCGACGCGCCTTCGATTGCGCGCATGGCCCGGCACTGGATCAGCCTGTTGTACGCCATGGTAGCCGAGGGTGACCAACGCATCGGCGAACTGCCGATGCTGGCCGCCGAGGAGCAGCACTTGCTGGTGCGTGGGTGGAACCAGACTGCCGAGGCGTACCCGACCGAGTGCGCTGTCCATCAACTGATCGAAGCGCAGGTGCAGCGCACGCCGCATGCGCCGGCGCTGGAGTTTGGCGCAACCACGCTGAGCTACGCAGAACTCGACGCGCGTGCCAACCAACTGGCGCATGCGTTGCGCGAGCAGGGCGTTGGCCCGGACGTGCTGGTCGGCCTTTGCGTCGAGCGCTCGGTCGAAATGGTCGTGGGCCTGTTGGCGATTCTGAAGGCGGGCGGCGCGTATGTGCCGTTGGACCCGGAATATCCCCAGGAGCGCCTGGCCTACATGATCGAAGACAGCGGCATCACGCTGCTGCTTAGCCAACACAGCTTGCTGGCATTGCTGCCCACCGAAGGCGTTCAGGTGATTGCGCTGGACCAGGCGTCGGGCTGGCTCGACGGCTACGCCACCGGCTCGCCTGCAGTGACGATGCATGCGCTCAATTTGGCCTATGTGATCTACACCTCCGGCTCCACCGGCAAACCCAAAGGCGCCGGCAACAGCCATCGTGCGCTGGTCAACCGCTTGTGCTGGATGCAACAGGCCTACGGCCTGGACGCCAGCGATGCGGTTTTGCAGAAAACCCCGTTCAGTTTTGACGTGTCGGTCTGGGAGTTCTTCTGGCCGCTGATGACCGGTGCGCGTCTGGTGGTCGCAGCACCTGGCGAACACCGCGAGCCTGCGCGCCTGATCGAGGCCATCGGCCGCCACGCCATCACCACGTTGCACTTTGTGCCATCGATGCTGCAGGCGTTTATCCACGAGCCTGGCGTACACACCTGCACGAGCCTGAAGCGCATCGTCTGCAGCGGCGAGGCTTTGCCGCTGGATGCGCAACTGCAGGTGTTCGCCAAGCTGCCGAAAGCGGCGTTGTTCAACCTTTACGGCCCCACCGAAGCCGCCATCGATGTGACCCACTGGGCCTGTGTCGATGAAGGTGCTGACAGCGTGCCCATCGGCCGTCCGATCGCCAACCTTGCCACCTACGTGCTTGACGCCCAGCTCAACCCGGTGCCAGCCGGTGTGTCGGGCGAGTTGTACTTGGGCGGTACGGGCCTGGCGCGCAGTTATCACCGCCGCGCGGGCTTGACTGCCGAGCGCTTTGTGCCGAGCCCGTTCCTCGCCGGCGAGCGCCTGTACCGCACCGGCGACCGCGTGCGCCAGCGTGCCGATGGGGTGATCGAATACCTCGGCCGTCTCGACCATCAGGTCAAGTTGCGCGGCTTGCGTATCGAGTTGGGCGAAATCGAAACGCGCCTGATGCAACACCCGCAGGTGCGGGAGGCGGTGGTGCTGGTGCAGGGCGGCAAACAGTTGGTCGCGTACCTGGTACTCGAAAACGCAGCGCCCACCGACCTCAAGGCGTGGCTGCTGACCAGCCTGCCGGAATACATGGTGCCCACGCACATGGTGCACCTGGCCCAGTTGCCGGTCACCGCTAACGGCAAGCTCGACCGCAAGGCACTGCCTGTGCCGGATGCCGCGCCGCAACACGCCTTCGTTGCGCCTTCAAGCGAACTGCAAAAAGCCCTGGCGGCGATCTGGCGTGACGTACTCGGCGCCGCGCAAATCGGCCTGGACGACAACTTCTTCGAACTGGGCGGCGACTCGATCATCTCCATCCAAGTGGTCAGCCGTGCTCGGCAGGCGGGCATTCGCCTCAGCCCGCGCGACCTGTTCCAGTACCAAAGCGTGCGCAGCCTGGCGCTGGTGGCGAGCTTTGAACAGGCGAGCGTTATCGATCAAGGCCCGGTGAGCGGCGAGGTGATTCTGACACCGGTGCAGCAAAGCTTTTTCGCGCAGGCAATCCCCGCGCGTCAGCACTGGAACCAGTCGCTATTGCTGACGCCGCGCGAAGCGTTGGCGCCGGCACGCCTGGAGGCGGCGTTGACGCAATTGATCAACCATCACGATGCGCTACGCCTGCGCTTTACGCAGGTGCCCGAGGGTTGGCACCAAGCTCACGGCGCCGCTGACGAGGCGCGCGTACTCTGGCAGTCCAGCGTCACCACCGACGCCGAGCTGGCCGCGCTGTGCGATGAAGCCCAGCGCAGCCTCGACCTGGAGCAAGGCCCGTTGTTGCGTGCAGCCCTTGTCACGCTGGCCGGCGGCAGCCAGCGCCTGTTGCTTGTGGTGCATCACTTGGTGGTCGATGGCGTGTCTTGGCGCATCCTGCTCGAAGACTTGCAGCAGGCCTGCCGCCAGGCCGAATTGCCGGCCAAGACCAGCAGCTATCAACAGTGGGCGCAACAGTTGCAGGCCCACGCGAAAACGCTTGAGGAGCAACTGCCGTTTTGGCAGGCGCAAGCCACCGACGCCGAGTTGCCATGCGATCACCCCGAGGGCGGTTTGCATAACCGGCTCGGCCTCAAGGTTGCAACCCGCCTGGATGCCGAACACACCCGCCAACTCTTGCAGGACGCGCCGGCGGCGTATCGCACGCAGGTCAACGACCTGCTGTTGACTGCGCTGGCGCGGGTGATCAGCCGCTGGAGCGGCCAGGCCGCGGCGTTGATTCAACTCGAAGGCCATGGTCGCGAAGACCTGTTCGACGGCATCGACCTGAGCCGCACGGTCGGTTGGTTCACCAGCCTGTTCCCGGTGCGTCTGCAGGCCGGTGGCGAGCTGTCGAGCGCGATCAAATCGGTCAAAGAGCAACTGCGCGCAATTCCGCACAAAGGCCTCGGTTACGGCCTGCTGCGCTACCTGGGCGCGCCTGCATCACGCGAAGCCCTTGCAGGCTTGGCTGCGCCGCGTATCACCTTCAACTACCTGGGGCAGTTCGACCGCCAGTTCGATGACTCGGCGCTGTTCGTGCCGGCCGCTGAAGGCAGCGGCCAGGCGCAAGATGCCGAGGCGCCGCTGGCCAACTGGCTGACGGTGGAAGGGCAGGTGTATGGCGGTGAGCTGTCACTGCAATGGGGTTTCAGCCGCGAGATGTTCAACGCCGCAACCATTCAGCGCCTGGCGGACGAGTACAGCACCGAACTCAAGGCTTTGATCGAGCATTGCTGCCAACTACCGGCCGGTCAGGTGACGCCGTCGGACTTCCCGCTGGCACGCCTCAGCCAACCACAACTGGATGCACTGCCGGTGGCCGGGCCGGCTATCGCAGACCTGTACCCGCTGTCGCCGATGCAGCAGGGCATGCTCTTTCATGCGCTGTTGGAACCGGCGGCCGAGGCCTATATCAACCAGCTGCGCGTGGACATAGACGGCCTCGATGTGCAGGCGTTCGGGCGTGCCTGGCAAGCAGCGCTGGACCGGCATGCCATCTTGCGCAGCAGCTTCCATTGGCTTGGCCTCGACAGCGCCCATCAAGTGATCCAGCGCCAGGTCGACGTGCAGTTGCAGGTGATCGAAGACGTGGCTGCCGACCTCGATACCCTGGCCGATGCCGAGCGTGCACGCGGCTTTGAGCTAAATGCCGCGCCGCTGTTTCGTCTGATGTTGGTGCGTGGCGCGGGCAGCGCCTGGCATTTTATTTTCACCAGCCATCACATCCTGATGGATGGTTGGAGCAACGCGCAGTTGCTCGGCGAAGTCATTGCCCACTATGCAGGCCAGGCCGTGCCTGCGCCGCTGGGGCAGTTCCGCGATTATTTGGCTTGGCTGCAACAGCAAGCGTCGGGCGAAGTGTTCTGGAAGAACGCCCTGGCGCCGCTGCAAGCACCCACGTTGCTCGCGCAGGCGCTGCGTACGCCGGTCGGCGGTGTGGGTGTGGCAGAGCATCACGTGACGTTGGGCAGCGACTTTACCCACGCCCTCGGCGAGTTTGCCCGCCAACAAAAAGTCACGCTCAATACGGTGCTGCAAGGCGCCTGGAGCCTGTTGCTGCAACGCTACACCGGCCAGGCTTGCGTGGCGTTCGGCGCCACCGTTGCCGGGCGTTCGGCGCCGTTGCCGGGGATCGAGCAGCAACTGGGCCTGTTTATCAATACCTTGCCGATTATCAGTGCGCCGTCGCCTGCGCAATCGGTCGGCGCATGGCTGAGTGAACTGCAAGCGCTGAACCTCGGCCTGCGCGACCATGAACACGTGCCGCTTTACGACATTCAGGGCTGGGCCGGTCAACAAGGCTCGGCGTTGTTCGACACCCTGCTGGTGTTCGAAAACTTTCCCGTCGCCGACGCCTTGAAGCAGGGCGCGCCTGCTGGCCTGACGTTTGGCCGGATGCACAACCATGAGCGCACCAACTACCCACTGACGTTGGGCATTGAGCTGGGTGCTGGCTTGCGCCTCGAATTCAGCTACGACCGCGCGCATTTCAGTGGGCAACAGGTCACGCGGTTGGGCGCTGACCTGCTGCACCTTTTGCAGCAATGGGTGGCCGACGCCAGTGTGCCACTTGGCAACGTGCAACTGCTCGACGCCGCCGCCCAGCACAGCGTACTCACCTTTAGCCGATCCGCCGCTGCCGCGCCGCGCCATCAGCGTGTGCATGAGCGCATCGCCGCGCAGGCACAGGCCACGCCTGACGCGCTGGCGGTGCAGGCGGGCAGTGAGTGCCTGACCTATGCCCAGCTCAACGACCGCGCTAACCGCCTCGCGCATCGCCTGTTGGCACTCGGCGTCGGGCCGGGCCAGCGCGTAGGCCTGGCCAGTCGACGTGGCCCGCAGTTGATCGCAAGCTTGCTGGCGGTGCTTAAAAGCGGCGCCGCCTACGTACCGCTGGACCCGAAATACCCGGCAGAGCGCTTGGCCTACATGCTCACCGACAGTCGCCTTGACCTGCTGCTCAGCGAAACCGGTTTGCTCGCTGACCTGGTCTTGCCGCAAGGGCTGACGCGCGTGGATTTCAGCGCCAGTGGTGCAGAGCTGGTCAGCTACCCGGCCACCCATCCCGCCAACGCTGCAGCGGCTGGCGACCTGGCTTACATCATCTACACCTCCGGCTCCACCGG